>JAFYIK010000009.1 GCA_017538685.1 Bacteroidales bacterium
AGAAGAACTGCACCAAACCGACCTTCCAGAAAGCCGAGGGAGCCTTGACCAGCAGCTTCAGCAGTCCCTCGCCCTTCTTTTCCCCTTCCCCTTCGGCGATTCCGTGGAATTCGGCATACTCCTTCGGAGGCATTTCCTTCACCTTGAAGAAAGTGTACAGGACGCAAAGTATCAGTATTGCCGCTCCTACATAGAAGGAATAAATGACAGAATCAGGGACAATACCCTCAGGCGCGGTGTTGGCAATCCCAATCCAGGTGAAAAATATCGGAAACAGATATCCGGCGAAAGATCCGGCGTTGCACAGGAAACTCTGGATGGAGTAGGCCTTGGCCTTCTGCTTCTCATTCACCATATCCCCGACCATCATCTTGAAGGGCTGCATAGCCACGTTGATGGACGTATCCAGGAAAATCAACGAGAACAGGCCGAACCACATAGCCGCATTCAGCCCGAGGAATACATAGGAAGTGGATAAGTGCAGACTGCCGGCATTAGGGAGGAAAATCATCACCAGCACGGCCACGATGGCCCCCACGAGCAGGTAGGGCTTGCGCCTTCCGAGACGGCACCAGGTGCGGTCCGACCACTTGCCGATAAGGGGCTGGACCAGCATCCCCATAAGCGGAGGCAGAATCCAGAAGAACGACAGCTGGTGCGGGTCGGCGCCCAGCGTAGCGAATATGCGGCTGATATTTGCGCTCTGCAGAGCATAGGCAATCTGGACCCCGAAGAAGCCGAAGCTGAGGTTCCACATCTGCCAGAATGACAAGTCCCGATGGCTGTTCATTAGTTCCGTGTTACGTGGTTTACGAGGGCAAATATACTTTAATCAGTTACTTGCGAAGCACTATTATAGCCGTGTGGCAGGTTTTGGGGGATGAATGGGGGATTTTGGAGGATGAATGGGGATGGTTTGATTTTTTGAATCAAAAAAGCTAAATTGGCGGCACAATGAAACTGAAAGGAACAGTACTTATTATCCACGCTTTCGCCCTGGCCCACGCGTTGACCGCAGCGATATGCGCCTGGACGAACATTCCGGACTCACTGCTTCTCACGCTGCTGACTATGGTGATGACCGTACTGCTGTGCTCCAGGAAGCGGATCTCCCTGCAGCTGGCGACAGTGACTATTATCCTTGTCAACATTCTCGGCGTGGTACTGGGCAATACCGGGGCCAGCCTGCTTTCCCTGCTGCCGCTAGGCCACGCAGTCCTTCATTCAATCTCGACTTTTATCACGACGGAACTTCTGGGATGGGGACTGGTGCTCGTGTTCCGTATGATTCCGCATCGTCCGAACGACGACAGAAGGACCTTGTGGTGGGAACGTGGAACCGGGTGGATGATTATGGTCGTGGCGGTGGTGTTCGTTTTCAGGCTTGCAATATCAGTAATGCTGTCTACGGGTCTGTACGGCAGTTCCGGACTCTGGCCAGTATTCTCAGAGTTCCTCTCGAACCCGCTGCTGCTATTGCTGATGCTTTGTGCAAACATCATTTTCCTCAGGGCATTCAAGTTTAACGCAAGACAAAATCCGAGAACATATCTTATTGTGGTTGTTTTTGTCCTGTTAAACGCCGCAGCAGCCGATTTATTCCTGTGTTTCGGCCTTCCGCAGACTTTCTCCACCCGCATTACCTGGGAAGCATTCGC
>JAFYIK010000085.1 GCA_017538685.1 Bacteroidales bacterium
CCGGGCAGCATACGCAAGACGAGCAAGAGCCAGCAGCTGCAGACCGATGCGTCGTTCCGCTTCGAGCGCGGCGCGGATCCGGAGATGGCCCTGTTCGGGCTCAAGAGAGCCGCCGTGCTCGCAATTGAACTCGCCGGCGGAAAGGTCAGCGGCAAGCTGTTCGAGAGTTATCCCGCCCCGATCGACCGTGCCCACATAGACCTGGACTATGACCGTATCGAGGCCTTTATCGGCAAGAAGATCGGCCATGACACCATAGACACCATCCTCACTGCGCTGCAGTATGAGTTCATCTCGCGCGACGGCGCCCGCGTGACCGTGGCCGCGCCGCAGTATATGGTGGATGTCACCCGCGAGTGCGACGTGGTGGAGGAAATCCTCCGCATCTACGGCTACGACAACATCGACCTCCCGAAACATATGAAGATGTCGGTCAACGCGACTCCTTCGCCGGAGCCGGAAGCAGTGCGCAATTCGATCAGCAACTTCCTGGCGGCGAACGGTTTCGTGGAGACTATGAACAATTCGATTACTAAGAGCGATTACTACGAAGGCCTGCAGACCTTCCCCTCTGATCACACTGTCCGTATCGTCAACCCTCTTTCGCAGGATCTCAATGCGATGAGGCAGACCCTGATCCTGAATGCGCTGGAGGTTATCGCATACAATGCCAACAGGCAGATGAATTCCGTACGTATCTTCGAGTATGGCTCTGTGTATCAGAGACTTCCGGAGAAGCCTTCGGAGACTCTCGAAGGCTATGAGGAGCACACCAACTTCTGCCTCGCGATTTCCGGCACTCCTGAGAAGTCTTGGAACCTCGCCCCGCGCAAGAGCGATTATTTCGCGCTGAAGGGCGTGCTCGAGCTGCTGTTGGCCCGCTATGGAATCGACATCTACACTATGTGGACGGACGCCGCTCCTGCGGATATTTTCTCCGAGGGCGTGGTGTACAAGCTCCCCGGTCAGGGCAGGCAGCTCGCCGTGCTCGGCACGGTCAATCCCGCCCTTGCGAAGAAGTTCGGCATCAAGCAGCCCGTGTTCGCGTGTGAGATCAACTGGCCTGCGCTGTTCCTTCTTATCAAGCGCGGCAAGGTGGCGTTCAAGGAGCTTCCTAAGTTCCCCGAGGTCCGTCGCGACCTCGCGCTTCTGCTCGACGAAGGCGTTTCGTTCGCGGATCTCCGCCAGACTGCATTCAAACAGGCCCGGAAGTTGCTGAAGAGCGTTACGCTGTTCGACGTCTATCGAGGAGACAAGATTCCAGCCGGCAAGAAGCAGTACGCTCTCGGTTTTGTGCTTCAGGACCTGGAGAAGACCCTGACGGATCAGGATGTGGAAAAGACGATGGACGGTATTCTGGATGCTTTCCAGAAGAATTTCGGCGCTCAGTTGAGGTAAAATGAAAAAGGTCCTGCCGCTGGTTATCATTGCGCTGACGCTCGTTTGCTGCGGGCGCAGTGCGCGCGTGATCCCCGCCGCAACGCTGTCCGACATCTATGCGGATATGTTCCTGGCGGATCAGTGGGTCGCGCAGAACCAGCGCGCTCGCAGGATTGCCGACACCTCTAACTTCTATGCTCCTATCCTGAAGGGATACGGTTACACTGTCGAGGACTATGACGCATCTGTGAAGCACTATCTCCGCAAGCCGGACAAATACGCCAAGATCCTGAAGGTGGCCGGAGCGAAGCTCACCAGGAAAGCTAAGCGCCTTGAAGCTATCGAGGACGCCCTGGCAAAGAGGGTGAAGTTTTCTCCTTATAAACCTTCCGAGTTCCGTTACGATACTCTTCGCTTCAGGGATGACACCCTCGGATTATGGCCTAACGATTCTTCATTCATCGTTGAGGAGCCGGTGGACACGGTGGCCGCTTTGGACACTGTTGCCGTCTCGGACTCGCTGGCAGTCTTAGATTCGCTGGCCGTGGGTGCGGATTCGCTTGCCGTGAAAAAAGATTCATTAACTAATAATCAATCATATGGAAAAGAAAGAAATCTTGAAGAAGTGCTTCTCATTTATGGATCTGACGACACTCCGAATAGAAGACACTCCCGCCTACGTCAAGACTCTAGTGGACAAGGTAAACCGTCTCGTTAAGGAGTATCCGGACTATCCTCTTCCCGCTTCTATCTGCGTTTACCCGAACTTCGCTTCGGTGGTCCGCGACAACCGCCCTTCTCCTGATCTCCACGTCACCTGTGTGGCAGGTTGTTTTCCCGCATCCCAGAGTTTCCTGGAGGTGAAGGTCCGCGAGGTAGAGCTCGCAATCGAGAACGGCGCCGATGAGATCGACATCGTGCTGGCGCTTAACTCGTTCCTGGATGGTGACGGCTCTGAGGCCCGTCGCGAGATTCGCGAGATCCGCAAGGTCTGTAAGGGAGTTGTCCTGAAGGTCATCCTCGAGACCGGCGTCCTGAAGGATCCTGCACTTATCAAGAAAGCTTCTTTCCTCGCTATGGAAGAAGGTGCTGACTTCATCAAGACCAGCACCGGTAAGGTCGCCGTGAACGCCACCCCAGAAGCCGCCACTGTAATGTGCGAGGCCATCAAGGAGTTCTACGCCAAGACCGGACGCAAGGTCGGCTTCAAGGCCGCCGGCGGCGTCAGCACCGCTGTAGAGGCTCTTCAGTACTATGAGATAGGGGAGAAGATCCTCGGTCCCGAGTGGATGAACAAAGACCTCTTCCGCTTCGGCGTCTCCCGCCTCGGCAACTCCCTTATGAGTGCCATCGAGGGGAAAGAGGTTAAGTTCTTCTAGGAGAGATAACTCGTTACTGCATTCCGTGTGGAAAACCGCCGTTTTTCACACGGAATGGTGATAATTTCCTGATTTGGTGTGAAATTCGGGCATTTTGCCGACGGAAATGCGTGCCAGATGCACAAGGTGTCATTTTATTCCGGGGACCTTGTGCGCCTACCACCTTCACAATGTCTTCTGGATCGGGTGCCCGCACAAGGTCCCGCCCTTTCGATTACACCTTGTGCATTGCGCGGAGAGAGCGAGAGTCTTGCCTGTATCTTATCCTTTCTCATAAACGGGACAAAAGCTCATTGTAGATGGGCACAACAGGGTTTTTGATTGATTAAGCGTTGCGCTGACATCAATGCGAAATCTTCAATTCCACCATATTCCTCCTGAGCCAGTACGCCTTTTCTGAGCCAAAAATGAACCAAGTTTCGACTGCGTTCTTGAGCGTGAATCGGCGTATCTATTAAAAAATAGTGGTTCTGAAATTAAATCCGACACCATTACTTCAGGATACCGCTATTCATCAAGAATTGGTGCAGTCCCATGAGGATGATTCCTTCGTCATTGGTATAGGTTGCGATATCGTCACCCTGGATGACAATCTTCTGGAAAGAATCGCCAATCTTCCTGAGCGGATTCAGTTCCTGGTTTTTCTTGATTTCATCGGGCAAGGCATAGGCAGACTGGATATAATACTTGTCAATGCCGTTGGTGACGATGAAATCGACCTCGTA
>JAFYIK010000010.1 GCA_017538685.1 Bacteroidales bacterium
AATCTTGGGATCCGCAGTGATACTCTTGCCGCTTAACCTATTTGCTAAGATAAACGACAGAGCCACCGGGCTACGAAATATTGCTGTAATCGCGGATGTCGTATTTATCTTTTCTGAGTTCGGCAACCAGAAGAGCGTTCTGCGGAGAGGCAAGGGTCGGATCCTGATCGAGAACGTACTGCGCATAAGCACGCGCCTGCTCCAGCAGGATACCGTCACGCGCCAGCGACGCGATATTGAGGCTGATAGGAAGCCCGCTCTGCTGCGTACCCTCAAGGTCGCCCGGCCCACGCATCTTCATATCCTGCTCCGCAATCTCAAAACCGTCCTCCGTCGAACACATCAACTCCAGCCGCTGCTGCGCCTCCTTGCCGGTCTTGGGATCCTTGACCAGAATGCAATACGACTTCTCCGCCCCCCTTCCCACGCGGCCCCGCAACTGATGCAGCTGGCTCAAGCCGAACCGCTGCGCGCTGCGGATAACCATCACGCTCGCGTTAGGCACGTCCACGCCCACTTCTATAACGGTGGTAGACACCAGAATGTGCGCCCGTCCGGCCACGAAAGCATCCATATTGAAAGCCTTCTCCTCGTTGGACTGCTTGCCGTGAACGATGGCCGTCTTGTAGCCCGCCTCCAGCGGGAAGGCCTTCAGGATCTCCTCGTAGCCCTGCTCAACGTTGGACACGTCTTCCATCTTGTCGTTTATGAAGATCATCGGATACACCACGAACACCTGGCGGCCGCGGGCAATCTCGTCCCGCATGAAACGGTACATAGCAGGCAGCCGGTTCTGCCCTATCAGCATGGTCTGCACCGGCTTGCGGCCCGGCGGCATCTCGTCGATCACCGAGACATCCAGGTCGCCGTACAGGGTCATTGCGAGCGTTCGGGGAATTGGCGTAGCAGTCATCACGAGAATATGCGGCGGACAGCCCGAAGGACCTTTGGCCCAGAGCTTTGAGCGCTGCCCGACGCCGAAGCGGTGCTGCTCGTCGATGACGGCCAGTCCGAGCGCCTTGTAAACCACCGTATCCTCTATGAGCGCGTGCGTGCCGACTATGATGCCGATGCTGCCGTCTGCCAGCCCCTCGAGTATGGGGCGACGCTCCTTCTGCGTGGTGCTGCCGGTCAGGAGGGCGCAGCGGACGCCTGTGGGCGCAAGGTACTTCTGAATGTTGGCATAGTGCTGACGTGCAAGCACTTCCGTAGGCGCCATAATGCAGGACTGATAGCCGTTGCCAATGGCGATCAGGCAGCTCAGCACGGCCACCATAGTCTTGCCGGAGCCCACGTCTCCCTGCAGCAGGCGGTTCATCTGGTGACCGCAGGACATATCGGCCCTGATTTCCTTGATGACACGCTGCTGAGCCCGGGTGAGCGAGTACGGCAGCGCGTTGTAGCAAGCGTGAAAGGCCTCGCCTACGCGTGGCATCCGGAGCCCGTTCTCTGCGCGGCTGCGAACGTAGCGCTGCTTGAGAAGGCTGAGCTGAAGGAAGAACAGCTCTTCGAACTTGAGCCGGTCGGTTGCGAGCTGAAGGGCACGCTGGTCTGCCGGGAAGTGGATATTGTAGAGCGCGTACTGCAGCGGGCAGAGGCCGCGAGCCTTGAGGATGTAGTCGGGCAGCGTTTCCCGGACCTCGTTCAGGCACAGGGCCAGCGCCGCGTGCTGCAGCTTGCCCATCACCTTTGTGGTGATGCCGCCCGCCTTGAGCTTTTCCGTGCTTGGATAGACTCCGGTAAGGCGGCCGCCTTCTGAGGTATCCTGCGGCGGATCCACCTCGGGATGCACCATATTGATGCGACCGCCGAACTCCTGCGGCTTGCCGTAAAAGACAAAAGTCATTCCCGGCTCGAGCCTGTCGAACGTCCATTTTACGCCTTTGAAAAAGACCATTTCCATACGGCCGGTAGCATCCTCGACCATAACGCTCAAGTGCCGGATGTTAATGAGATTGCGGCTTACCACCTTTGCCTGCACTTGAACATAAGCCAAGTCTGGCGTAACCTCTGCGATGGGAGTGATTCGCGTACGGTCTACATAGCGGAAGGGATAGAAGTGAATCAGCTCCTCCAGCGTGCTGATTTCCAGCTCCCTCTTAAGGAGCTGCGCCCGCTTGGGCCCAACGCCCGGCAAGAACTGTATGTCTGTCTTCAACTCTCCCATACTTTGCAAAAATACAATATTTTTAGCGGATTTTTCGGCGAGTATTGCAAGAATTATCAAAAAAGTTATTACCTTTGTAGTCCCAATTTGGAAAGATGCTCGAGTGGCTGAAGAGGCACGTCTGGAAAGCGTGTGGCCGCCTAAAGCGGCTCCAGGGTTCGAATCCCTGTCTTTCCGCGCTATGTAATGCATAGGCAGGCGCCGCACAAACGTGCGGCGTTTGTATTAGAGAGCCCCCAGGCGCAAGCTAGCTCGTGCCT
>JAFYIK010000086.1 GCA_017538685.1 Bacteroidales bacterium
AAGCGCAGGTCCTGAGCCAGTGATCTTCGACAGGATAATCGTTGGCCTGAGTCTGGAACCAGTCGTCGTCCACATTCTTAGGGTTGCAATAGTGACCCCAGATGCGGTTGGCCTTGCGAAGTCCGGAGGTAATCACCACCACTTTGTGCGAAGTGGACACCTCCCCGACGGTGAGTGTGAAAGTAACCCCGTTTATTTTGTCGGAGAAGTCGAGTTCATCGCCGGTTGCCACATCCACATCGTTCACACTTACTACGGTTTCTTCCGGATCCACGGTGAACTCCACTGCCAGATGGCTCAGAGACGCGGCGTTTGCCATACGGACTTCGCCGCCCATTGCGTCAATTCCACCGACCGTGAGGGTGAGGAACTTGGGATCCGGAGCACCGAGCGCGACACTTATCACATATTCTGCCGCTTTTTCCTCCTTATACTTGAAGACCACGGTCTGGGTTGCGCCATCAGCATAATTGAAAGTTTTCTGATACTCCGTGGTAAAGCCCTCGGGGAGATTGAGGAAACTTACAATAAGGGCTTTTGCATTCTCTTTGTCACCATACTCAAGACTGATCTTGATGGTCTTGGCTGAATTGTCCACGACAGCCATATAGTCTCCGTCGATACCGGCGACATCGATATTGGCCGCAGAAAGGGTAAGAGTAGGAATCTCAACCTTGCCGGGTTGCTCCGGATTATCCGGATTATCCGGATTCTCGGGGTTCTCGGGATTCTCAGGATTCTCGGGAGTTTCCGGTTTTTCCGGAGTTTCAGGATTACAGGATGCCAGGGCAAAAACTGTTATTGCCGCAGCGAATAATAGAAAAATCCTTTTCATTTCTTAAAATATATTTGATAGTTCTTACAATCTTTTCCGTTCGCAGCTTTAATTGTGAAATAGACTGTGACCTTATCGAGGTCGCGTATGCCGCCGATTCCGTGGCCAAGAGGATTCCAATAAGCATCTGTTTCTTCTATGGTCGCCGTGGCAGGGATAGATGCTTCCAGACGGCAACGGCTTATGTCGCTTATATCCTTGGGGAACTTAAACTGGCCCGCTCCCCCTTCTGCGTCATACATACCTCCCAGGGCATTCAGATCCTTGGCCACCACGTTAAGGTCCGCATCATACACGGTGATTTTGAGCGCGGTAAGCGTGCAGTTTGAATCCCCCTCCGGCAACTCCGGTTCCACGCAGGAAGAGAGCGCTAATGCGGCTAATGCCAATATAAGAAGTCTTTTCATCACCAATCGCTGTTTTGTACGACAAGAATGTTGTTGGACACCTCACTCTGAGGAACCGGGAAACGGTCGAACCTTTCCGGATAGTGTCTGGCGCCCATTTCGCAGGAAATCAGTTCTGCCTTGAAGGTAGATCCGTTCTTTTTCCAGAGCACCCCGTTATACTTCTTTCCATCCAGTACTGCACGGGCCCGTCCGGTTCGGCGCAGATCCCAGAAGCGATGGCCTTCGAAACAGAGCTCGACTGCGCGTTCGTGCAAAATCACGTCCAGGGCTGTGTCCCACGATGTCATTGCCCCTGTCTTGACGTCGTCACGGCCGAAACGGGCTTTACGAAGCGTTCGGACATCGTTCAGCGCACCATCGAAATCTCCGGCCGCGGCGCGGCACTCAGCGCGGATAAGCAGCACCTCCGAGAGGCGGCATTCTATCCACGACGTCCACGATCCGTCCAGGACATAATCATTATTGTCCGGATCAAGATTCTTGCGTATATAGTATCCGGTCACCGTGTTTCCTGGAGTGTTCTTGGATCCGTAGGGCATATACTTCATATCCACGCCGTTCTCATAGAGTTCCATTGCGCGGCCCTTCCACTCGGCGCCATTCCACATCACGGCCTTCTCAAGACGGGGGTCTCGGGAGCCGACGTTGTCGTTGGTAATAAAACGTCGCGAGCTGTTGGAAATGTCGAAAGGACTGCCGTCGGCATTGTCGAACATATCCACGAACTCCTGGGTAGGTCCTGCCCAGCCGCTGCCGTAGTTGCCGCTTTCGTTCACGTCGCCCGGAGAGGAGTAGCGCTGGTCGTAGTTGTGCACCAAATCACCTTTCTTGAAGTCGTAGCGCAGAATCGCTTCGGCTTCAGCATCAGCTAGGTCATAGCCGCCGTTGGCGATTATGTCCGTGCAAAGGGAGTCCGCCTTCAGGTAACGGCCGGCGTAGAGCATAGCCCTTGCGGCAATCGCCTCAGCGCCATATTTGTCCACCCGACCCTGGGCATCACCCGGCTCAGGGAGGTGTGCACACGCGTACGAAAGGTCGCTCCACACCTGATCCCACGAATCAGAAATGTTTGCACGCGCACGGTCCTTGCCTTTCGCCGTCATATCTTTTATGTCCGTGTATATAATCACCCCGAGGTCGTCCTTAGTCGATGCGTGACAACGCATAATGAGATGATAGCAATAGCCCCTGAAGAAGAGGGCCTCGGCGCGGTATCTATCCTTCTGCTCCTTCGGAAGCGGGCTTTCGGCATCCAGGGCATAAAGGAATTCGTTCAGGCGGCGTATCAAACCGTAGCAAGTGGTCCAGCTGTCGAAGTAGTTCTGCGAAACGCTCTGCTGACCGTCCATAGTCATAATCAGGTTGCAATCGCCGGGGCCTGCCACTATGCTGCTGTACTTGAGAATATCCGTAAGGCCGTCCGACATACAGGAGTTTCCTCCTCCGAGGGCATTGCTGCCGAACTGGCCGAAATTGCGGATAATGGGATAGAAACTGTTAAGATACAGTTCAGTATTTGCCGCCGAATTCACACCGTAGGGTCTGTCATACTGATTGGTCGGCTTAAGGTCCACACTGCTGCAGGCAGCGAGGAGAACTGTTGATGACAATATGCTCAGAAGTCGTTTCATAGTCCTAGAATGTTATATCCAAGCCCGCGCTGAGCACTCTCTGCTGCGGGTAATAGCCGTTCTGAACACTCGGCACCTCGGGATCGAGCCCGAGTTTGGAGAGCTTCGAGACAGTAAAGAGATTCGAGCCGCTGACATAGGCTCTCATCCTCGCGATC
>JAFYIK010000087.1 GCA_017538685.1 Bacteroidales bacterium
AACCATTCGATGCTTATCAAATCTCTGGTACCGCCAAGTAACCATCTACTACAACAAGCAACTAATAATCCACGCCTTAACGACGTGAACTTTCGACAGCTTGTTCTTGTAGTATCGAAGATTTGGCGGTTTCGAGATTTAAGAACAAGAGCGAAAGCTCAAATCTTTTTTAAAGTACGAACAGAAACGCAATTCTGTAAGTTAATAATTCTGGTATCAACCACCGCTGACCGGTGAAGTCAGCGGTGGAGATGAGAGGTTATAAGCATTTAATCCGCCAACTTGGCCTTGATGAACTCGCGGTTCAGTCGGGCGATGTTGGCGATGGATTCGCTCTTGGGGCAGACGGCTTCGCAGGCACGGGTGTTTGTGCAGTTGCCGAAGCCGAGTTCTTCCATTCGCATCACCATTTTCTTGGCGCGACGGGCGGCCTCGGGACGACCCTGCGGCAAGAGTGCCAACTGGCTGACCTTCGACGACACGAAAAGCATCGCCGAGCCGTTCTTACAAGCGGCGACGCAGGCTCCGCAACCGATGCAGGTGGCGCAGTCCATCGCCTCGTCGGCATTCTCCTTCGGGATGAGGATGGCGTTGGCATCCTGCGCCTGTCCCGTGCGAATCGAGGTGTAGCCGCCGGCTTGGATGATTTTGTCGAAGGCTCCGCGATCGACCATACAGTCCTTGATGACGGGGAAGGCTGCCGAGCGCCACGGTTCGACGGTGATGACGTCGCCGTCGTTGAAGCGGCGCATATAGAGTTGGCAGGTCGTTGCACCGCGCTCGGTCTTGCCGTGCGGCGTTCCGTTGATGTAGAGCGAGCACATACCGCAGATTCCCTCGCGGCAGTCGTGGTCGAAGACAAACGGCTCCTTGCCCTCGTTGATGAGCTCTTCGTTGAGGATGTCGAGCATTTCGAGGAAGGACGTGTCGTCGGGGATATTCTTCATCTCGCGTGACTCGAAGTGGCCTTTTTCGCGTGGGCCGTTTTGCTTCCAGTACTTAATTGTAAAACTGATATTTTTTGCCATAACTGAATAAGGTTTTGAGGTTATCAGGTTGTGAGGTTATTAGGATTGGGGGAAGAATCCGTGTGTGTTCTCTTGTAGATAAGAGAATTGAGCATCTTCATCACTTCGTCGTTCATATTTTCTAACTCAGTAGTTTCAGAATCATCTATGTAAGAAAGATTTCTTGATATGATAATCTGTGTTTCCAACTCATTAGAAGAACCTAAGGCGAAATAGAGAAAATGAACTAAATCGGCATTTGATCCTCTGCCATATCCTTCGGCTATATTCGATGGAATCGACACCGCACAGCGGCGCATTTGGCTGACAAGCCCGTAAGTCTCAGACTTCGGATAATGAGCTGTCAACTGGTAAATTTTTTCTACCAGTTCCATACTCTTTTGCCAGACTACCAAATTCTTATGCGGTCCCATCTCTTACAACCTTAAAACCTTACAACCTTAAAACCTAATATTAATTTTTATAATTTCTAGTCTGAACTTTAATTGCCTCATATTCCAGCGGTTCCTTGATGAGTTCGGGCGTTTTCTCGTCGCTGCCCTGATACTCCCAGCAACCCACGTAGAAGAAGTTCTCGTCGTCGCGCTTGGCCTCGCCTTCCTCGGTCTGGTGCTCCTCGCGGAAGTGTCCGCCGCAGGATTCCTCGCGATGGAGGGCGTCGTTGGCAACGAGTTCACCCATCAGGATGAAGTCGCGCAGGTGGATGGCCTTGTCGAGTTCGGTATTGACGCCTTCCTTCGTTCCGGGGATGAAGAGGTTGGTCTCGAACTCCTTGCGAAGTTCCTTCATCAGTTTCAGACCCTCTTGCAGCCCTTCCTTCGTGCGACCCATTCCCACGTGCTCCCACATAATGTGGCCGAGTTCCTTGTGGATGGAATCGACGCTGCGCTTGCCCTTGATGTTCATCAGGCGGTCGATTTCAGCATTGACAACCTTTTCAGCCTCGGCAAATTCGGGCAGATCGGTGCTGACCTTGCCCCAGATCGACTGGTCGGAGAGATAGTTCTGAATCGTGTAAGGCAGTACGAAATAGCCGTCGGCCAAGCCCTGCATCAGCGCGGAAGCACCGAGGCGGTTGGCACCGTGGTCGGAGAAGTTGCACTCGCCGATGGCGAACAGGCCCGGAATGGTCGTTTGCAGTTCGTAATCGACCCAAACACCGCCCATCGTGTAGTGGATGGCGGGGAAAATCATCATCGGGTGATAGTATTTCACGCCGTTGATTTCCTTCGCGAACTTACCCGGATTGACATCGGTGATTTCCTCGTACATTTCGAAGAGATTGCCGTAGCGCTGCATAATTTCGTCGATTCCGAGGCGGTTGATCGACTCCGAGAAGTCGAGGAACACAGCCAGACCCGTGTTGTTCACGCCGAAACCGTGGTCGCAACGCTCTTTGGCGGCACGCGAAGCCACGTCGCGCGGCACGAGGTTTCCGAAAGCCGGATAGCGACGCTCCAGATAGTAGTCGCGGTCCTCTTCGGGAATTTCATCGCCCTGCTTCGTGCCAGCCTGCAAAGCCTTGGCATCTTCGATTTTCTTCGGCACCCAGATACGACCGTCGTTGCGCACCGACTCCGACATCAGCGTCAGTTTCGACTGCTTGTCGCCGTGGAC
>JAFYIK010000088.1 GCA_017538685.1 Bacteroidales bacterium
GCCGCCTCCGCTACGCTCTCGGCGGGTGCCTTCCGGTCGTCGCATCGCTCCTCCCTCACGGCACGCGCCTGATGGCGCTATCGGTCCTCCGGACCTCCAATCGTGGTCCGAGCCCCGTTTTTCGTTCGTCGGTAGTCCTTTAATACCTTGGACAGGGGTTACAAACTAACCATTGAGAGTTCTGAACCTATCTGTTTAATTGCGGCCAGGATTTTTTTCGTCGTCTTCTCACAAGGAAAAGCCAGCCCGCTTTTGTACTGTCGCATCTTTGACTCATTAATGCCTGCAAAAGCCGCGAATTTACTGATATTGATATAGTCGAAATAATTGAAGAAAGACGGTAAGTCATATGTGAAGACTACACTGATTTCTTCCATAGTGGGAGGATTGAATCCTTCCTCGGCCGCATCTTCGATGGCTTCTTCGATGCTTACCATAAAATCTTCCCTCGCCTCGTCGACACTGTCGCCAAAGCCACCCATATAACACCGTCCAATTATAGCATCTGACCTGACGGCATACATCTCCTTCCCCTTTTCAATAATAGCTTTAATCCTCATAGCTTGATTCCCGCGTGTTTCAATATTGATTTTACTGTGCCCAAAGGGATGTATGTTCCAACTGGGTAACACCCGTTTTGTCGCAGTATCTTTTCAAGTTCTCCACGTTTCATTTTAGGTTGTGATGCAAAAGTAACGAATTCGTTACGATAATCCAAATATTATTCCAGCGCAAAACTGATTATCACGTCGCCGAAGCGGCCGGTGACGTAGTCGGCTTCCTGGAAAAAGCTGGCGCTGAGCTGGCCGCGCCAGACGATATCATCCTTTTCGTTGTAGGGAATGTCCACGTCGAAGCCGTAACTGCGGGAGCGGACCTTGACGGTGGCGGAGCACTTCCAGGAAGTCTGGGTTCCACCGTCGTCTTCCGTGATAAGGAACGCAAGATTCTCGAGCTGGTTGGTGAAGTCGGTCATTATGATGCCGTTGTAGGGTATCTCTTCCTCGAGTTGCTTACGCTTCACCACGACCATAAAGTCCGTTACGCTGGGGTAGTAGAGGCGCATTTCCGCTTCGGTGGTGGCGCGGAAACCATTCACGGCGCCGCATTTGATGAAGAACTCGCTACCGCCGCGGAACCAGCTGTCGTAATGGCGGAGCATAGTGAACGAACGCAGATAGAGCATTCGCGCCCCGGATTTGGTATCGGCCGCCGGCGCGTTGTTAAGGCAGGGAGTCTGGGGGTTGAAAGCCGCACGGGCCAAAGGCTCGTACAACGCCAGTGGCATATGGTCCGCATCATCGTTTTTATTGATGACCCATACGGGATGCTCGCGGGCGATTTGCTCGTCCACATAGACTGAATCGACGACGTGAAGGCCGCCCTGGTCGCGCGCGATCTTATATCCGTAGTTATACTCCGAGCCATAGCCGGGGTCGAAGGTTATGATGGGCAGCTCTTCGCCGTCCCAGTCTTCCGAGTACGGCCAATAAATCTGAAGGTCGGACTCGGAAAGGGCATTGAGATAATCCTGGACATCCTGCGCACCCGCTTTGGTCTCCACGGCCAGATACTCTGCCAGCATATCGCGAAGCGGGCGCGCGTAGCTCCCGGCTTTGGTCGGGCTGTCGCCCACCCCGCAGCCGGGGGCCTCGATCAGCTGCTTCATAGTGTATTCTTCGTCATAACCGTTACCGGCCGAAGACGAAGCAGCGTCCAGGACTTCTTCCATCTGCTCGGTGCCGATAGGTAGTGCAGCAAACATCCGGGCCAGAGTTGATAAGTCGAATCCGGCAGAATCGGATTCTGCGACTGATGAAGGATAGTCGGGCATATAATAAGAAGGCCCGGATGCGTACTCGCTGCAAGAGGTGATAATAAGCGCCAGAAGGCTGGCGGCAAAGATTCTGATTAATGCATTTTTCATAGCGACATATAGTTTGGTTCTTCCGCAAAGGGACAAAGAAAAATCCGTGTAAAAAAGTGTTTACACGGATAAGTGACGAAAATATATTTTTAAAACTTGTATAAGTTCAGGCCTGTGTCTTCATCGAAGCGCCGCCCGACCGGCCCGTCCAGCTGCTGAATCGCGAGCTCGCAGGCCCCGTTGACCGTGGCGCAGAGCAGGTGCCCGCCCACCACGGAGTAGTCCCTCCGGCCGAGGGTGACGTGGACGTGGAGATAAACCTTGCCGTCCTTCTCCGAAATGTTGCCCAGCAGGCTGGCGATTTCCATCTGCTCTTCGAAGGTCCTGTCCACATATTTCTTCGTCGCCGGGTCCAGGAACCTCAGAGTCGCAGATGATACCGCGCCCAGGCCCTCGATCAGTCCGCAGCGGATCCCCTGCTCCTCGCAGAACGCGGCAAGGGCTGCGACGATTTCCTGGTGGTTGTCGATATTGATAATGAAAATATTTCCGGTTTTTTTGAATGTGTACATAGTGCAAATTTAGAAATTTTCTTACATTTGTAACCCGGTTAGTTCTAATCGGGATGTTTATCAAATTAATCCGAAAAGATCAGGAGACCGCTCTTTACGAGCTCGTCTCCAAGGATTCTCTGAATGATTATTATATAGTCAGCAGCGAAGGTTCGCGCCATCTTATGGCCTCTCCGGAGGTAATCGGCTACGACTGCTGCACAGCCTTAATAACTCCAATGACTGCGGAGCTGAAAGCGCTGGAGCCCAACCTTAAAAAAGCGGCGATCCTCACCATCCTTCGCGGCGGCCTCAATTACCCTCTCGAAGAATGCTGCCATTCCCTTGGAATCAGGGTGGACAACATCAACTTCCTCAGTTGCGAGCGCGTCATTCGCAATCACGTCATCGAGGGCCTGGAGATCAAATACGACAAACTGCATCCCGAGAAGGACTGCACGCTGATGATAGGCGACATCCTCGCCAGCGGCGACACCATCCGCAAGTGTATGCAGCACACGGTCGAGGCGTTCGACCGCGCGGGTGGCAGCATCCGCCGTATCATCTTCTTCACCATCGGCGGCACCAGGGCCTTCACCCTTTTCGACGATCTTTCCGCGCTCATCCGCGCGAAATGGCCGGCGTTCGAGGGCTTCGAGTGCATCTTCTTTGAAGGAGCGTTCACCGTCTATGAAGACAAGGGTGTCACGGGCGTGAACATCCCTATGATCGATTTCGGCTGGAAGGGCGGCTGCATCTCCCCTGAATTCCGCGAGTACGTCCTTGACTATGCCCACGCTCCCGCGCTGCTCGAAAAGTGCATCATCTATGACGGCGGGGCGCGGCGCTACGAGATCGGCGACCATTTCGAGGAGGTCATCGGCTATTGGGAAGATCTCCGCAAGGCCGCGCCCGCCGCAGATTTCGACGCATTCATCGCCGAAAAGGTCGGTTACGCCAGCGCTTCCTACCCTGAATGGCTGGAAATCTGCGGTTACCCTGCAGAATCACATCTTGAAACACTATACGAAAAGGAACAGCGGTACCTCGCTGAACTTCGCAAACACACTCTGGTGGAAATCTGCGAAGCACGCCTGACACAATTATTTAAACTTATAGAACAATGAGCAACCAAAACCGCAAAGTCGATTTCGACTACTCCAACTCGAGCGTGCCCGCATCATCGCGTCGCGGCACCCTGACGATGTTTATGATTATGCTTGGCTTCACATTCTTCTCCGCAAGTATGTGGGTCGGACAGAACCTGGCTGCAGGCCTTGATTTCGGTGGCTTCATCGGAGCCCTGATTCTCGGCGGTGTGATCCTCGGCGCCTACACAGGCTCGCTTGGTTACATCGGTGCAGAAAGCGGACTGTCGCTCGATCTTCTCGCACAGCGGTCGTTCGGCCGTAAGGGCAGCTGGCTGCCAAGCGCTATGATCAGCTTCACGCAGATGGGCTGGTTCGGCGTGGGCCTTGCGATGTTCGCAATCCCGGTCGCGAAGGAGCTCCTTGGCCTCGAGGTCACGCCCGACTTTATGCCGTGGCAGGGCTACCTGCTCGTCGCCATCGCCGGCATCCTGATGACCGCCAGCGCGTACTACGGCATCAAGAGCCTCACGATCGTGAGCTACATTGCAGTTCCGCTCGTCGCCATCCTCGGCACCGTGGCTATGATCCTTGCCGTCCACCACGGCGACTCCGGCCTCATCGAGCAGTTCGCGAAGGGCACCAAGGACCTTGGAGTGATTGCGGGCGCCGGTCTGGTGATCGGAAGCTTCGTGTCCGGCGGTACGGCCACCCCGAACTTCACCCGTTTCGCGAAGAACGGAAAGATCGCGGCCATCGTCACCGTCTGCGCATTCTTCCTCGGCAACTCGCTTATGTTCTTCTTCGGAGCAGTTTCCTCCATCTATGTCGGAGGTAACGACATCTTCGAGGTTATGCTCAACCTCAACCTCTTCTACGTTGCAGTCGCAGTGCTCGGCCTGAACATCTGGACCACCAACGACAACGCCCTCTACAGCACCGGCCTTGGCCTTGCCAATATCACCGGCGGTTCGAAGAAACTGATGGTGCTCATCTCGGGCGTTATCGGAACTGTCGCCGCAGTGTGGCTTTACTGGAATTTCTGCAGCTGGCTGAACGTTCTCAACTGCACCCTTCCTCCAGTGGGTATCATACTGATTCTCGGCTACTTTATGCACAGGAAGGAGTATCTCGACGGCACTGTCGCAGTGCGTACGGTCGACTGGTTTGCAGTTGCCGGTGTCGTCCTCGGCGCAGTCGTTGCCAACCTCGTGCATTGGGGCATTCCTTCCATCAACGGAATGTGCACTGCCGCGATTATTTACGTTTGCGGACAGCTGATTTGCAAGAACAAATAGCAATAATAGGTGCTGGAGCGGCCGGGTGTTTTTGCGCGATCGAAGTGAAGCGCAGGAACCCGGCCGCGGCCGTGACGGTCTACGAGGCGGGGGCCAAGGCCCTCGCCAAGGTCGCCGTCACCGGAGGCGGCCGCTGCAACATCAGCAATACTTTCGAGTCGGTCGGCTCGCTGGCGGAGGTGTATCCCCGCGGGGAGAAGTTGGTTCGCCAGGCCTTCCGTGAATTCTCTCCGGAAGACACGCATTGCTGGTGGGAGGCGGAGGGCGTGCGGCTCGTCGAGGAACCCGTACGCTCTGCCGGAGACCAGCCGGGCCGCCTTTTCCCCGCCTCCCAGGACGCGATGCAGGTCGTCCGCACCCTCGAGCGTTTAATGCGCAAGCTCGGCGTTGAGGTTCGGTGTCGCGCGAAAGTCGTGGCTATCCGCCCCGAGTCCGCCAGCTATTCCCTGACGCTGGCGGACGGCTCCAGCTTTAGCGCCGACCGGGTGGTGGTCACCACCGGCGGCGGGGCGCTGAGCCTGCTGGACGGCCTGGGGATCGACATAGTCCCTCCCGTGCCGTCGCTTTTCACATTCAAACTGTCGGATGCCGGTATCAAAGAACTAACCGGAACTACCGTCGAAGATGTTACCTTGTCGCTGGCCGGCACCAAATTCCGTTCACACGGGACGTTGCTTCTTACCGACTGGGGCGTCAGCGGGCCGGCCACCCTGCGCCTGTCTTCCTACGCGGCTCGCAGTCTTGCGGACTCCTCCTATCACGCGTCCTTGCTCGTCAACTGGCTATCCCTTTCTGAATCCGATGTCCGCTTCCTGCTCACCTCACACACTTCCGACAGCGCAAAAATGGTCGCGAACACCCCTCCCGCGGGTATCTCCTCCCGGCTATGGCATCACCTCCTCCGTCGCGCGGGTCTTCGCGAAGACATCCGCTGGGCCGAGCTTGGATCGAAGGGTCTTAATCGTTTAGTAAGCGTGCTGGTCGCCGATCCCTATGAAATCACCGGCCGTGCGCAGTTCAAAGAGGAGTTCGTCACCGCCGGCGGCGTGTCGATGTCCGCCGTGAACCCCTCCACCCTTGAATCCCGCCGGCACCCCGGCCTCTTCTTCGCCGGCGAAGTCCTGGACATCGACGCTCTCACCGGCGGCTTCAACCTCCAGTCCGCCTGGTCCACCGCCATCCTAGTCGCCCGCCATATTTAGCCAAGGCCATTACCTCTATTTGTGTCCCCGCCACCAACCGTGGCATGTAACCCTCTGTCTATCAACAACTTCCCGAAACTCGGCTCCGCGTTTCTTGGAGTCGAGTTTAAGGAATTGGCTGTAAATCAATTAGTTATGCGCCACGCTGTCCAGGACGGCCATTTCGCAGGAGGCGCAGTCGAAGAGGAGGGGGAAGCGACGGCCGTTATTCACTAGATATAGCCGGTCGCCTGGCCTGAGACCATTCAAGTTAGAGGTCTTGATGCTCGCGAGGGCGGCGGGGAGAGAGTCCTGGCCGTCGCTGGCAGACCTTTTGGCATCTTTCTGGTGAACGGGGCAGAGGCCGAGTTCGTACCGGATGCAGTACTTGGTGCGCATCAGTTCGCCGGGGCGACGACCGGTATCCAGGGTCTCGGGGGCTATGACGCGGGCGCTGGCGGGAGATGATGCCGGGCGGGAGTTGGCCACGTCCACGCCGGAGCCAGCCAGCGGTATCGCGTAGACGGGATCGGAGTCCAGTTGTGCGGCCAGGTCACGGCGAAGGCCGTTCAGAGCAGCGGCGCTGAGGTGCGGCAAACTGCCGGAATGGGCCAACGAGGCGACGCTGAAACTATAATGGTCTACGCGCTTGCCGAGCTGGCCGGAAATCATCGCCTCGGCGCGCTCAATGTCGCGGGCGGGTTCGCAGTCTGACACCGAAACGGAGGCGTGGCGGCCATCTTCGGTCGTAGCAGTGACGTGCAGGGTGATGCCACCGGGGTTGGTTGAGGAAGAAGGGTGGGCTTCCTGCGCTGGCTCCGTGGCTTTGACATTCAAAGACACCCCGATATAGCGCTTGCAGGGATTGGCGTCCAGCGACTTCTCGAAAGCCTGCGAGACGTTGCGCCACAAAACCACGCCGGGCTTCAAACCGGCCACGGGCTTGCAGATTATGCGATTCCCCTGGCACACGTCGCCGCGAAAACCGATAATCTCCCCATCCAGCACGAACGCGAATCCGTCCCCGTTATGTAAATCCAATGGTTTCGTACACGAAACGGCCTTCTGGTGTACCAAATGCTTCTCAGAGGGTGTTTCGTACACCAAAGCCCCTTCTGGTGTACCAAATGGGGAAACGATAACTTCCACCCCCTGCGGTACGGCGCGAACGGACTGAACAACGCCGATTTCTTCGCCCATAGACTTGGGGGCGTCCATCGAGGACCACGAACCGCGCTTGCCGTCCAAAAATAATTCGGTGAACCCACGGTTGAAGGTCTTCGACAGATCCGGAGTGAAACCGCTATCGACCCGGCCGAAGGACGCGCGCCTTAACGAACCGCCGGAACCCGCAACCAGCTGGTCCAGCAGCAGCGAGTAATGCCGCACTGTGTTGCGAACGAACGACGCATTCTTCAAGCGCCCCTCGATCTTAAAGGAAGTAACCCCCGCGGAAACCAGATCGGCAAGCCGCGCAGACAAATTCAAGTCACGAAGCGACAGCAACGCCTTATTGCGGACCAGCACTCGCCCTGACGCATCCTCTAAATCATAGAGATTCCTGCAGGCCTGGATGCAATCGCCACGGTCGCCGCTGCGAACGCCGCCCGGCAAAGAAGCGCCGGAACACAAAGAACCGTCGGGCCGCCCGCCCGTCAGCACCTCGGACATCGTGCACTGGCCGCTGTAGCAGACGCAGAGGGCGCCGTGCACGAAGCACTCGATCTCGCAGGGGACCGCCGAAGCAATCTCGCCAATAACCGAAAGCGGCAGTTCCCTCTCCAGAATCAGCCTCGAGCACCCCGCCTGAGCGAACAGACGAGCGCGCTCGACAGACCTGATGGCGCACTGGGTGGAAGCGTGAAGGGGCACGCGGATATCATCCCACAGCCCGATGCGAGGGTCGCGAATGATAAAGGCGTCCGCCCCGGCCTCCTGCGCCGCAAGCATCTGGCGATGGACCTCGTCCATCTCGCCGTCGCGCAGAAGGATATTGAAAGTGACAAAGATGCGGCACCCGAACTTGTGTGCATACGCGCACAGACGGGCTATTTCCGAGACCGGATTGCCAGCATCCTTGCGCGCCCCAAAAGAGGGCCCGGCGATATACACCGCATCGGCACCGCAGTCGATGGCCGCGATGCCGATGTCCGTGTTTCTTGCCGGAGCAAGAAGTTCGAGTGATTTCATTTACTTGCCGAGAGCCTGGAGAGCTTTCTTGGCATCTGCGCCGTAGGTCGGATCGTTCTCGACCATCTTGTAGTACTCGGCGGCCTTTGCGTTGTTCTTCTGGCCCTGATAGAGGGTGGCGATGGTGAACCTGACGGCGGGAACATTGCCTGCGCCGGGTTTAAGCTCGACATACTTTTCGAAGTTGGCGATCGCTTTGTCCACCTTGCCCACATTCTGGCAGGCGAGACCTGCGATGTAGCAGGCGTCGGCATTCTCCAGATAGGAGTTGCTCTTGTCGGCCATATCGATGGCCTCTGCGAACTTCTTAGCTTTGTTCGCTGCGTTGGCTTTCTTCAGGAAGATGCCGGAGAGCTGCTTGTTGGCGGCCTTCTCCTGGCCGAGCGAAGCGGCGAGTTCGTAAGCCTCCACTGCTTTATCTGTGTTTCCGAGCTTGTCGTAAGCCTGGCCCATATAGAGGGCTGCCTTGGCGTTCGAAGGATCCACGGTCAGAGTCTGCTGGAAAGCCTCTGCAGCGGCCTCGTACTCCTTCGACTTGAGGAGCTTGCTGCCTTTCTGGATGTAGGCCTGAGGGATAAGGGCCTCAGCTTCTGCGGCTGTGGTCTCTGCGCCGAGCTTCTCGGCGAGGGCTGCGGCTTCCTGCAGCTTTGCCACTGCGCCTTCATAATCTCCGTCTTTCAGCACGTCCTTTGCGATGGAAAGGCTGAGGGAGGGCATAATGCTCTCGCAGTTCGCGAGGATTTCTGCACCTGCTTCGCCGCACTCTGCAGCGAGGTTGTACGCTTTCTGGAAATACTCCATAGCGCCGACTTTGTCGCCGAGGGCGATAGCCTCTGCTCCGTGGTTGTAAAGATCCGTTGCCTCATTTACGTCCTGCGCGAAGCCGATTGTAAGAGCGGCGAAAAGCGCGCAAACTGATACTAATACCTTCTTCATATCGTTAAAACTTTTATTGCCGGGTTGAAAGGCAAAATTATGAAAAATTAATTACGACTCCAAACCCACCGGGGCGGTTTTTGCCTGAAGCCACCGGGCTACATCCTCATCAAGCAGCGTGCCAAGATTCTCGAACACAGTGCGATGGTAGTCGTTAAGCCACTCGATTTCCCACTTGTCCAGCAGGCTTAGATCCAGGATAGAAGTGTCGAAATGACACATAGTAAGCGGCTCAAATCGCAGGAAATGGCCGAATTCGGATGTGCCGGCGTCCACCGTAAGCACGAGGTTTTCGTGGCGCACGCCGTGCTTCCCTTCGCGGTAGATGCCAGGTTCGTCGGACGTGACCATACCCTCCACCAGCGGAGTGGGGTCGAGGTTCTGGCGTATCTGGTGCGGCCCTTCGTGCACTCCGAGGAAGAAGCCAACGCCGTGCCCTGTGCCGTGCCCGAAGTTCATCAGGCTTCGCCATAGCGGCAGACGCGCTGCAGCGTCGATCCTGCAGCCTGGTGTGCCGGCGGGGAAAACGGCGGTCGCCAGCCCGATATGGGCCTTAAGCGCGAGGGTGTAGTCGCGCACCTCCTCCGGCGTGCATTCGCCCATCGGCACGGTGCGGGTGATGTCCGTCGTGCCGCTCAGGTATTGCCCGCCCGAATCGCAGAGGTACAGCCCGCGAGCTTCGATCACCGGCGCATCAGTGCGGGGGGTGATGTAATGCGGCAGCGCGGCGCCTTTGCCATAGGCGGAGATGGTCTCGAAGCTGTCGCCCTGGTAGTCGTCGATTTCCGCGCGGTACTGCCCGAGCCGGACGGCCGCATCCCATTCGGTCACGGTCTTGCCTGCCTCGATGCTCTTTTCGAGCCAGTAGAGGAACTTCTCCACGGCCACTCCGTCGCGGATGTGGGCCTCCCTGATCCATTCGATCTCCTGCGGGTTCTTCTGCTCCTTGCGGCGCGCGACGGGGCTGGGAGCTTCGAGGACCCTGCCTCCGGCAGCTTCTCGAAGCTCGAGGCTCGCCGTCGCGCTGTCCAGCCACAACATTCCATCGAAAGCAGACAGTTCCAGCCCGACTTCGGCGTAGGGGAGAAGCTCAATGCCGTCGCCCTGAAGGGCGTCGAAAGTCTCTTCTGTGACAGGATCCTCCACATCTTCCTTCAGCACAAACCACTTTGCAAAGTCCTGGCCTACAAGAAGATAAGAGATTACCATCGGGTTATACTCTATGTCCGACGCGCGGACATTCAGCATCCAGGCCACCTCGTCCAGCGCGCTCAGCAGGATGGCGTCGCAGCCCCGCTCGGCAAGCTCGCCGCGCAGCCACTCCATCTTCTCCTGACGCGACTCCCCCGCCTGGATGCGGAAAATGGAAGTCTGCGGAATTCCCGGACGTTCTTCCCATAAAATGCTCAGCAGATTGGGAACACCCACTACGGTGAAGCTTTCACCCAGTTCATCGGCCGCAGCGGCGCTCGTGCAGAGCGAATCCACGGCCACCACCGCGCCCTCGCCGAGCTGGCTGCGAAGCCATTCGGGGATGAGCACCTGCTCGGGCACGCGCGTCTTGTGCAGCACCGCCCCAGTGCCCTCAAGCTGATCCACGGCCTGGATGAAATAGCGGGTGTCCGTCCACAGTCCGGCGTGATCCGCAGTGACCACCACGTCCCCCGCCTCGCCGGTGAACCCTGTCAGCCAGCGCACCTGCTTCCAGCGCTCGGCGGGGTACTCGCTCTGGTGCGGATCGCCGCTCCAGATTATCACTGCGTCCCAGCCCCGTCCGCGCATCAGCGAGCGCAGGGCTTCAATCCGTTCTGCGTAAGTATTCATTTTTTACCGTTTACGTGATCTGCCGCGGCGCAAAGCGCTTCGTAGAACTCTTCGCCGTAGACCGAAATAATTATTTTCTTTAAGAATTGATACACGCGGATACCCTTTTCGCGTCCGAGGCGGTAGGCATCTTTGCAGATGTGCCAGCGGTGAAGGTTGAGGGCCTGGCCGCCGCCGGTGAGCTTGGTCACGCGTATGGGATAAAGGCTGCAGGAGACAGGCTTCGTGAGGCCCTTGCACTCGATCGCGCACAGGCAGTTGCCGTCGCCCGGGAAGTGGCAGAACGCGCACGCTCCCGACCCTTCAGCCAGCGGGGTCACAACATCACCCTCGCGGTCGATAGCGAAAAAGCCGTCCCGGGCGACGGCCGCCCTTCCGGCGTGGGTCATCAGCTCTTCGTAGACAGGATAAGCGCGCTCCAGCGCTTCGATTTCATCTTCGTGCAGAGGCGCTCCGCTGTCGCCTTCGATGCAGCACGCTCCCTTGCAGGATTTGTAATCACACGCGAAATACTCGCTGACGACTTCCTCCGACACGAGGATGTCGCCTATCTGAATTATGGTGCCGAAAAGGTCGCGATGCATTATTTCACTACGTATTCCACTACTCCTGACGAGATAATCTCTTCGAGTATGAGCCGCACGTCGTCCAGGGCAATGCGGTCGATGCTCCTTGAGTATAGCGAGATGAGGTCTTTGCCTTCGCTGTAGCGGTAGAGGCAGTATTTGATCATTCCCTCGGGGGTGTTCAGTTCGCGCGCGATGTTGCCCCTGACTATCTCCTTGTAGGCTTTGAACTCCGCATCGCTCACGGATAGATACATCAAGTCATTGAATTCAGCCCTGATGTCGCGTACAGCGGCCAGGGGCCCGGACGGTTCCACCCCTTCGGGGAGTCCGTCCGCGTCGCAGGGCCGGCAGGTAATATACAGCGTCATTCTCTCCACAGGCGTCAGGTCCATCTTCCCGCTGACTTCAGCATACATTCCGAGCGGGGCGAGCCTGCGCGCGAACTGCTTCTTCACGGCTTCCAGCGCTATCAGGAAGGTGTAGTAATTGTCTATGGTGGCGGGGAAGAGGCCGGTCGCCGCGAGGTTCACGCTGTGGTCGTCGCCGTCTACCATATGCGTGCTGCGTCCGCTGTGGAGATCATAGCTCACAGGCTCCCTCAGCGAATAGATGCGCGAGGTTTTGAAATTGCCTATGTATTTTAGCAGCGCCTGCATCACGTCTTCTTCGCCGATGTTTCCGGTGAACACGAAGATGCCGTCAGCGACGTTGCTGAAACGGGCGGTGAGGTATTCCGCCACCCTTTCAGGCAGATCTTCGCGGATGTTGTAACCGGAGCTCTTGTCCAGGAACATATAGTCCGGGCAGATCAGGCTGTCCATCACTTCCTTAACCGGAGTGGGCACAAACAAGCTCTTGATTATCGCCGATTTGCGGAAATAGTCGAACGCCGCATTGTCCGATTCGTGTTCGTAGCCTATCTTGATGAGGGCTTTGAGCACGGACTCGATGTCTTCTTTCTGGGCCTTGCCGAAGACGCGCATATCCTCGAGGGTGATCTTTCCGTTCATCTCGATGCCCTCGGCGAGCAGCATCTGACGGAAGTCGTAGGTGGGGATGCCGGCGACGCGGCCAAGCCCGAGGGCGGCGGTCAGGTAGGCGCTTTCGCCAGGATGTATGTCCCTGACCGAGGAGGCGCCGCCGCGGGCCGCAAAACAGAAGTTGAAGCCGTCGGCCGAGAGGTCAGGCTTATAGATCACCTTCACCCCGTTGCTGAAAGTCCAAAGCTTTCCGCCGGAAACGGGATCGATGGTGGTGTTTGCGAGTTTGATACCTCTCGCAACAGGCGTTTTCAGAACTTCGTCGAGTATTGGGTAGCGCTTCAGTTGTGCATTGCCTTCAGTCTCCGTCCACTCATCTCCGAGAAATGCGTGGGCGAAGTTGTTGAACAGTTCTAGTTCGCGTTTCGCTGTGATCTTGCGCCCCTTGAAGAAGTTGCGGATTATGTCCTGCGAGGCGAGGTTGGTGCCGAAGCGGGCCGCCGACACGCAGCGCTGCACATAGAATGCGTTGCTCTTGCCGGGTTTCAGACCGGTGTCGATCAGCTTCGCAAGGGAGATGCGCTTCGCTTTGTCGAACTCTGCCAGCGTCACGTTGCCCTTCGAAATGTCCGCGAAAACTCCACCTATCGCCTTGAGCGTTTCAGCTCGCAGGCTGTCGGCGACGTAGACCCTCATCGTGTTCAGCCCGGCTTCCATATGGCAGGGGATTCCGCGCGCCTGCAGCTCCAGGCGGATGCGGTCGGTGACGATATAGCTCATCTCACGGCCCAGCAGCTCTGCCACCAGCGGCACGGGGGTGTTCGCCTGGTCGCGCGTCACGCTTCCCGGCTGGAAAACGAACTCGATCGGCCCGCTCTCCGCGCCGTTGATTTGAAGCACGGCCCCCTGCTTGGGCAGGTTCGCCCGCGGTCCGGGGGTGATGCGCGGAATCGTCAGCCCGAGCGTGTGCAGCGTGTTCTTATACGCCGCCCTGTCTATGTCGCCGCTGATCACGATCGCCTGCTCGCCGCGCGAAAGGCGCATAAGGTCGAGCATCAGCAGGAGGGTGCTGTCGGCCGTGCTCTTCGAGCTTATGTCCACGTCCGGGAAGTGGAAGGTGCGGGCGTTCTTCGATATTTCCACATAGCCCTTGGCGGTGTACGGCACGCCGGTGCGGGCGAGGAAGCCCTTCGGGCTGAGGTGCTCGAGTTCGGACAGCGCTTCGCGGGTGGCGGGAATGTCCGTTATGTTTTCCTGCACGAGGGCGAAATCCGCCCGCCCCTTGGTGGCGGGATTGGCCACCAGATAGTACACGATACCGTTCGGCAGGGTGCCGGTCGTGACCTCTTCGGCCTGCTTGAGCTTCGGAAGACCGAGGCCCTGGCCCTGAAGCCCGACCGGAAGAAGCGCCAGAAGCGCCGCCGCTATGTACCGTGCGAAACGCATTACCTATAGTTGATAGGATTCGTGTTGATGTCCGTTGATATTATGTTAACATCCTTCAGGGCGTTGCCGATAATGTCTTTCAGCAAATCTATCGTGCATTTCTCGCTCTGGTAGTGCCCCAGCTCGGCAAGAAGCATACCGTCGTTCTCGAAATAATCGTGGTAGTGGAACTCGCCGGTGATGAAGCAGTCCGCTTTAAGTGCCTTCGCGGCCGGCATCAGGAACGCTCCCGCCCCGCCGCATACTGCGACCCTCTTAACCGCAGGTCCCTCAGGGGCGCTATGCCTCAGGCTTTCAACCCTGAAAACTGTCTGCAATGTGCCCAGGAACGCTTCGCGCTCCACAGGTTCAGCCAACTCGCCTATCACTCCGCTGCCGGCATCGAGGCCTTCTTTCGGCTCGAGCCATTCCAAATGATGGAGCCCCAGGAGTTCGGCGATTTTGTAATTCACCCCGCCCTTGGCGTTGTCCAGGCTGGTGTGTGCGGAGTAAATCGTGATGCCGTGTTTCAGGGCTTTCGTCACGCACCTTTGCTGGTAAGTCACATCGCTGACCTGCTTCAGTCCGCGAAACAGCAGGGGATGGTGCGAAACTATCATCGAGCAGCCTTTGCCGACCGCTTCCTCCACTACTGCCTCGGTAATGTCCAGGCACACAAGAACTCCCCTGACCTCATCGTCGGGATAACCCACCTGCAGGCCCGAATTGTCCCATTCGTCCTGAATCTGAAGCGGTGCCACCGCCTCAATCGCTTTGATAACGTCCTTGACTTTCCACATAGCCTGCTAATATACAAAGAATTAGTCGTCAGTATCCTGGAAGATCTGGTAAAAGGCCGTGTCCAAACGCACTACGTCTTTCAGGCGGCCTTCCATTTCGTAGCCGCTGAGGGCGCGGGTGAAGTAGACCTTGTCCTCGAACATTTTGGATAGCTTTCCAAGAAATGATGCCTGGCGGAAGACAAGGTTGTCCTCTGCATCGCGGCTGATGAGCACATATCCGCGGGCGTTCATATGGGCCTCGATCTTGGGAAGGATTTCATCCGTCGAGCCTTTTGCGCGTATGCGGCGTTTGCCGTAGCCGAAACGAGGGTAGACTGCCGCGAACACGGCGACTATTCCGAACATAGACCAGATGGAATTGTAACCGTTTTTGAACATAGACTCCAGCGGAGCGCCTTTCGCGGTTATGAAATAAATCGCCGTCACGAAAAGGACAAGCAGAATGGTCAACTGCAGAAAATATTTAAGCGAACGAATAAGATACTTCATACTGCAAATATAGCAGTATATCGGCATCATTGTTTGTGGTTTTGTTTTTTTACCAGTTTTATGTACATTTACAAAAATAGTCTTCAGTTTTATGATGTTGAAAAAGAGTATCTTGTGGTTGCTGTGCCCTTTTGTGGTGTCAATCTCCTTTGTTGTTGCCTGTGGAACAGAGGCGCCCAATCCCGTAGTGAATAGCAATCCACAATTCACAATAATAGATGCTAATTGGCCTAACACGCTATCGTATGATGCTTCATTTCGTGGCCCAACTTTATCCATCAAGACATCATTAGAGCCGTTATCTATGGTTTCGCCAAACCTTGTCCACGCGTTTGATGACTCTCCCACCGATTATTCTCCGGCAGAGCAGTTCGCCATTGATCTCATACGGGAACGAACCAAGAAATTGATTGCGTACCATAAAGCATTCATCCACTACCCGATGCATTTGGCAAATGTCTATCTCAGATCTTCGCCTAAAGTATATGCCAATAAAGCCATAGGGGAAGAAATGCCCGGCACCGATTTATCTTCCTTGTTCAGTATTAGCGGTCCTTTCGCAAAGATGTTAGGACCGGACTATACTATAGCAGATGGGCGGGATTTTCGAGATGTTCCTATGTCAGACTATTTCACGACCGGAGCAATGATGCCGATGGAATTTATTCTCTCTTCAAATTTGATTGCGGAATATGCCAGAGGCGTTGATTTCGATATTAATCTTCAGTTTATCTTTCCGGTAACAATTGAACATTATTGGTCCTGGTTACTTGAATTGTATGAGAACTCAGACGTGGAAGAATCGTTTACAGAGGCGGAAATCGTGTTGGAAATCAATCTTAAAGATGTTCGAAGAATAGGATAATATATGAAAGTTTTACCAATTATTGCCGTCAATTGCTTTGTGATAATCTCGGCTATTACATCCTGCAACGTTGATTCCTTGCCTCTCAGGGAGAGCAGTTCTTTTATTTCTCCTCAAGTCGATGTATCGCCAAATAGGGCCTCTTTGACCGATGTTTATAGTATGGTCTTTATTGCCACCAAGGGAAATGTAGACAATATTACAATAGAACCATTCATTGATGATGAAGGCGATACTTTGATGTACATCGTCAACTTCGAAAATGGATGGAAGATATTATCTGCCGACAAGAGGACACCGGCCGTTATTGCCGAGGGCGACTTTGGCTCAATCTCGTTATCTACGGACAACGATAATTGGTTAGGGTGGCTAAAAATGGCGGCGACAGATATGAAACATGTCATTCATTCTGATGACAGCAACTTGAATTTCACCGAACTGGAGATAGCCTCTCACCGACAGCAATGGTCTAAAAAACCGCTATCTCAGAATCTTCGGTTTCCTCCTGATTCCCTGCCAATTCTACCTTATAATGGCGAGTGGGAATTGCAATCAACTGGTACATCTGAAGTATATTACGACCATATAGACCATCTGGTCGATGCTCATTGGGATCAATGGTATCCATATAATTATTATTGCCCCAAAGAACCAACTTGGAGTAATAAAGCTCCAGCAGGCTGCGTCCCCGTGGCGTGTGGTCAACTATTACAATTCCTGTGCTCAAATTATGACATCGATTATTCCTTTAGCTGGAATGGAGAGACATCTTATGTAGACAGTCTGTCGTTAAATTACTCTGGATTTTGGCAAGGTAAGGCAACGCCACTGTTATTAAGATTTCTTGGCAATCAATTTGACGCAGAATATACGGATACTAGCACATCCGTAACCAATGCTTTGGATAAGGTCAGATCTTTTTATGCTACTATCGGAATAAGTTGCAACAAACTTACATATTCTGCTGAAAAGGTAAGACAAAATTTCTCAAATGGCTTGCCAACATTCGTGACGGGAGTATCAGGGCCTGCGGCTTCTGTAGACCCAGAGGAAATGTCGGGTCATGCCTACATAATAGATGGATATAAAAGAACAAGGACGGCTTATTGGGAGTATTATACACGATTAATAGGTTACCCTCCCATTCTCGAAGAGCGCACTGATACTGTTTCTTATTCTTCTCCTCACATTAATCAGATAAAAATGAATTGGGGATGGTGGTCTCAATGGGTTGCTGGGAACAATGATGGCTGGTATGCTTTGACCGGTGATTGGTACGTAACAATTAACACTCCGCCAGAGACTTATAGTTTCACGAATAATATAGGCATACTCTGCGATTATTCGTATTCTTCATATTGATATTATTCAGGATTATGAAGTCTTATTCAATAAAACTATATCTACTCCTCTGCTTTTTGGCAATAACGTGCATTGCATGTTGTAAGCCAAATGGCGCTTCTATAAAAGATGTGGAGCAGAAGTTTTCTATTATAGATGCAAATTGGTTGGATACTCTCGTGGTAAAAGAAGTCGTTTTTAAAAATGGACCTTTTTTAACCATAGAGTCTGCCCTTTCATATTCATCGGAAATATCCCCAAACCTTATTCATTCGTTTGACACTCTTTCAGTTGATTATTCTTTGGCGGAGCATTTTGCCGTTGAGAAAATTCGATCACGCTCAGAAAAGATTAGAGAGTATTGCTTAACCGCAACTGCTGGAGTCAAAGGATACACACATTTAGCCAATATTTATCTTAGTGGCGAGCCTACAGTATATGCAGACAAAAAATTGTTCGGCAAGGATAAGGGTGAGGATTTATCGCAATTTTTCTTATTCTATTCAGAAGATGCAATAATGAAGGTAATCGGACAAAATTATTGTCCTGCAGATAACGAGGATTTTTCAGGAGTGCCAGTTGTCCGAAATCCTAATGGCGCCCCTTTTCTGGCTTATTTTACAAAAGGCACTCTATTTCCCGTTTCCTTTAGTCTTGTGGCAACGGTATTTCCAGAAGAATTACCCGACAAAGATATTAACTTGAAGTTTGTCTTTCCCGTAACCATTGAACATTATTGGTCCTGGTTACTTGAATTGTATGAGAATCCTTATGCTGAGGAAATCTTCTCGGATACAGAATTGATTTTAGAGGTAAACCTCAAAAACATCAAGACAGTCCAATAGTTATTGCTCCGAAAGAAGGCCGATGCGGCAATGTGAATGGCCTTTTTTGTATATTTGCGTCTCTCAAAATAAGAAGATTATGGAAAAAGAAGATCCCATCGCAAGACTTGAACGTGAAAAAGCGGAAAAGAAAAAGAGCAACGGTTTCATCGTCATCGCTCTTTCTATTATAGCAGTCGGTCTGGCGGCCGCCCTCGCAATTGTGGGCACACGCGACTACAAAATGGTTAAAGAACTCGAGGCCGACAAGGCAGACCTTTCGGAGCGCATCGAGACTCTCCAGAAGGAGTTCGCAGACCTCTCTTCCGACTACGACTTCATCAACAGCCAGCTCGACTCCTCCCGCGAGGAGGTCGCAGTGCTCGTGAGCCGTATCAAGAACACCGAGGCCACCAACAGGGCCAAGATGCGTCAGTACGAGAAGGAGCTCGGAACCCTCCGCTCCATAATGCGCAATTACCTTGTGCAGATCGATTCGCTTAACCAGCAGAACCAGAAGCTCTCTGAAGAGCTCAATTCCACCAGGAAGAACCTGGCAGCCGCGACCGGCAAGAACCAGGAGCTCGAGGCCAGGAACAAAGACCTTTCTTCGAAGGTGGCGACCGGCTCGGTGGTGAAGGCACGCGGCATCGTCTGCAAGGCCTACAACGGATCTGACAAGGTCACCGACCGCAGCAGCCGCGTACGCAGGCTTGCAGTTGAGCTCAGCCTCGTGGAGAACGACCTGGCCAAGAGAGGCCCTATGACCGTTTACCTGAGGGTTAAGGATCCGGACGGCAACCTTCTGCTGGACGGCACCGGAGCTTCCTTCACTTTTGCCGGCGAGGCTGTGGCCGCGACCGCATCACGTGAAGTGGATTACGAAGGTGCCGAGGTGGATATGATTATCTACGTGAACGACATTCCTCAGTACCTGAAGGGAGTTTACACCGTGGATGTCTACTCCGCATCCGGACTTCTCGGCAACACCGAGCTTGTGCTCCGCTAATGATCTACGTCCACGTCCCCTTCTGCACGAGTTTCTGCAGGTACTGCGATTTCTATTCCGAGATCTGCAACCCCAGAGAACCGGAGAAGTTCGATGCGTTTATCGACGAGATCTGCGCGGAGGCAAGGCTGCGCCGTGGAGAAATAATTAATACCCTGGGGGTAAAGACCCTCTATATCGGAGGAGGCACACCGTCGTTGATGCCCCTCCGTTTCTTTTATGAGCTGACCAAGGCGCTGAACTTCAATCACTACGATGAGTTCACCGTGGAGATAAATCCGGAGGATGTCTTTGAAAGGGGAGGATGCGGATTCTATCGCTCCCTGCGTGAATTCGGGGTGAACCGCCTGAGTTTCGGAATCCAGTCGCTGGACGACAATGTCCTGAAATGGATGGGACGCAGGCACGATGCCCAGACGGCCGTGGCGATGTTCAAGATGGCGCGGGATATGGGCTTCGACAACATCAGCGTGGATATTATCTTCGGGATAGGCGGGCTGACTCTCGATACTCTGTCGAAGACGCTGGACGGTATTCTGGCGCTGGACCCCGACCATATTTCGGCCTATCAGCTCTCGATCGAAGAAGGCTCCCAGCTCGCTTCAGATTTGAAGGCAGGAAAGTATGTGGAAGCTTCTGACGAGGAGTGCGCTGAGCAATACCGCTTGATTTGCTCCCGCCTGCGCGATGCCGGTTATGGGCACTACGAGATCTCGAACTGGGCGTGCGCCGGCAAGGAGGCCCTGCACAACTCGGCCTACTGGACCCGCAAGCCCTACGTCGGCCTCGGCCCCGGCGCGCACTCGCTGACCATCGACCGTGGGACCGAGATCCGCAGTTGGAACTCCCAGGCCCTGGCCGGATGGACCCGCTCGTCCGAAGTGCTCACTCCCGCGGAGATCCGTGAAGAGCGCATTATGCTCGGCCTGCGCACCGCCGAGGGCATCGACCTCGACGGCAAGCACATCGCCATCCCAGAAGACCGCTGGTTCGTCGCGGACAGCATCATCGCCGAACTAATCTGACATTAAGAATTATTACCCTTTTACGCAATCTTCCAGGATACGGACGAATAGTTCGCGTTCGCCTTCGGAAAGGAAACGGGCCTCGATGGGGAGGTAGAAGAGCCTTTTCCGCACATCTTCGCTCAGCAGCCGGCAGTCCTTCAGACGCTGGCTGTCTTTTTCTGTGGTGAAAAAGCAGGCGAAGGGGCAGCGGAGCATAGCTTCGCCAAACCGGCGGACGTCCTTGTCCGTGAAGCGATGGTGGTCGCGGAAGGAGAAGACTTCCTGAAGGGCATAGCCTGCGGCCAAATGGTCGACGAACTGCCGGTTTCGGGCGATACCGCAGATAACGACCGCGCGGTCCGAACGCGGCCAGGAGGCCTCCGCACCTTCGAAAACGGGAACAGGCTTCATATATTCCACCGTGCTGAAAAGGACGTGGATCTTGTCTCCTGCGGGGGTGTAGGCCATATGCTCGGCAGGTTCGTAGCCGGTAAGATGCAGGTTGTCCTGCGCGTAGCAACCCTTTTCGTAGTCGCTCATTGCGGCCGGGCACTTCGTCACCACGATCACATCGGCCTTGAAGATGCGCTCCGGGAGGTCGCGCAGCCGCCCGAAGGGCAGCAGTGAATCCTTGAAGACCGGGCGTCCGTAGTCGACCAGAACTATGTTCAGGGATGCCTTAAGCGCACGATATTGGAAAGCGTCGTCGAGGATAATGGCATCTACGGCCGAGCCGATTTTGTTGCAGCCTTCGATACGGTCTTCGTCCACCACGACCTTCACGTCGGGAAACTTTCGGGCGATCTGGAGCGGTTCGTCGCCGTAGAGCGACGCGTCGCCTGACGGGTCCACCTCCAGGTAGCCCTTCGTCCGACGACCATAGCCGCGCGAGAGCGCGGCGAGCTGACGGCCCGCGAGTTCGCGGAGGATCAGCTCGGTTAGCGGCGTCTTGCCCGTGCCGCCGACGGTGACGTTGCCCACGCAGATCGTGGGCACGCCCGCCTCGGCGCACGGCCTCCGGCCGCGGTCGTATGCGCGGTGGCGCAGCTTGAGTATCGTCCTATAGATCAGCATAGCGTTCTTCTATCTCGTCCAGTATCGAATATAGCTCCGGCACATCGAGCGTGGTGACCATCCGGATTCGGGTGTCCTTGAAGTCCGGCAGCCCGCGGAAGTAGCAAGAAAGGTGCCTGCGCATTTCGTAGACGCCACGCGGCTCGCCCTTCATCTCCAGCGACAGCCCAAGGTGACGGCGCGCTATGGCCACTTTCTCCCGCACGGTCGGTTCGGGCAGCAGCTCGCCCGTGTCCAGGTAATGCCGTATGTCCCTGAAGATCCAAGGCCTGCCGTAGGTCGCCCGCGCGACCATTATGCCGTCCACGCCGTAGCGGTCGAACGCGTCCTTCGCCTTTTCGGGGGAGTCGATGTCGCCGTTGCCGATGATGGGGATGTGCATACGCGGGTTGTTTTTCACCGCGCCTATCAGCGTCCAGTCCGCCTTGCCCTTGTAGAGCTGGCAGCGCGTGCGGCCGTGGATGGTCAGCGCCTGGATGCCCACGTCCTGCAGGCGCTCGGCGAGTTCCACGATAATCTTCGAACTGTCGTCCCAGCCCAGGCGGGTTTTCACGGTCACGGGCTTGCCCACGGCTTCCACGACGGCCTTGGTGATGGCGACCATCTTGTCCGGCTCGCGCATCATCCCGGAGCCCGCGCCGCGCCCGGCGATCTTGGTCACGGGGCAGCCGAAGTTGATGTCGATGA
>JAFYIK010000089.1 GCA_017538685.1 Bacteroidales bacterium
TATGCAGATGTTATCTTCGGCATATAGCCGGAGAGGTCTATGGAGGTGTCGCCTATCTTTGTCCAGGTTGAATTTGCGTAGACATATTCTTCGTATTTGTCTGCTCCGCTACCGGCGGGTCCTATGAGGTACAGGACGTTCGAAGCAGGCGAGCTAACGGCCGAGGTGGATGCTGCTATCTCGTAGTGGAACTGGTCTATGGCCCCGATGAGCTGCTGTACTTCGGACTTCGTGTAGTAGTAGGAAGACATTCCTGTTATCTCGGCGACTGAGTGGCCGTGGCCTTTGAGGGCTACGACGCGGGTGTCTTCGTCGACGTTCAGGGTCTCGAAGTGTGAGCCCTGGGTGGCTTGATCTTCGCACCACATCACGTCGGAGCCGCCACTGGATCCGCTGTTCCCTCCTGCTCCACCGGCTGTCACGAAGCTATTGGTGTAGATACCGTGGGAGAAGTGGAATCCGGTGTTTGTGAGTTCGATGTAGTGCTGGTCGTCGCCGAAGAAGATCTTCTGCGAAGCCGCAATCTTCAGTCCGGCGCCGAAGGTCTTCAGGGCGGTTATCGTCTGCGCCGTCCCCAAGGTGACAAAGCTCTGTGCGAGTGCTTCCGAGAGTGCGGTTGTATTGAGCCCGAAAGTTATCCTCGGCTGCGCCGCATTGCCATCTATGAGGGAAGAGACTACGGTGACGTAGTTGTCGCCGCGGAGGTTTATGGAGTTTCTGGAAGTCCATCTGTCGTTGGTGTCAAAGGCGTCGGAGTACTGTCGGTAGAGCAGCTGCGAGAGATAGACATCCCCGTTGGCTGCCGCCTGATTGTTGACGTTGTTGGGCAGCGGGAAGTCGCCCACTTCGTAGGAGCTTCGCACGAGCAGCTTCGACTGGTTGTAGATGGTCAGTGCTCCGTCCGACATCGAGAAGTTGATGCCAGCGCCGGAGTTTATGGCCAGTGTCTTTGCTTCGCCGATGTTGAACGACAGCAGCTGTGTATTCTGGTGCGAATATGTGCTGCCGGTGATGGTCAGGTTCACCAGGCTGTTCCTTCCTGTGCCGCCGTGTGATACGGGTAATATGCCGTTGCTGAAGTAGTTTTCCGGGGTCGGTGCGTACACTATCACTTCGGGGTCATCATCGATGGTAATGCCTGCTATGGCTGTCCCGCTCTGAAGGATCGGCCGCCAGACGACCGTCGTTCCGCCGCCGGTGGCGCCACCGCCTCCGCCTGTGCCGACTCCTCCTGCGGTGATGCTGGAGTCTGAGTAGAACGGCAGTGGTGTATGGAGGCAGGCTACACCGTTCACTATGACCACTTCCAGGTGGGCCGTAGTCGTAGGCGACTGGGTCGGGGTGAAGGTAAGCGGTCCGGAGACGCCTTCGCCGGTGAAGTTGTTTCCCCAGAGTGCTGCGGGCTTCAGCGCCGGATAGATGTTGGCGCCCTGGTGGTCGAGCAGCTGCGCTATATGACCTTCGGAAACGGGGCCAAGGTACGGGATGGTGTTCTTGTCTGTCAGATGTGCGATCCTGGACGGGATGGGCACGGAGGTCGCGGAGGTGCCGTCATAGGTTATATCCTGCTCAGATACCGTTCCGTGGGTGAAGGTCAGCGGTCTGGTGACGGGGATTAGTATCGATGCGAGTACCTCTTCGGTGATGCGGGCTGTGATGGAGCCGAGGCTTGCTTTTGCCCATTCTTCGGAGAAGGGTGACTGGACTGGTATCAGCAGCTGGTCGTCGAGCGACGCATCCGGATAGTCAATCAGTCGGGGCGCTAAAAAAAAAGCGTTCCGGATGGAGAGGGTATCTGGAGGGCGGGGAGCGTGTCGCTTGACCGCGAAAACTGCGGGATACTCCCCTCCTTCGACAGTCTGAAGGAGAAGGTAGAGGACGCGAGGTTGTCGCGGTCTTTCGCCTGAAGTGAAGAGGCGTCGATGATGACCGGCTCCGCCGTGCCCGCGATGATTGCCCAGGCCTTGCCGGATGCCATAAGTTCATATACCCAGCGCGCCTCGACCGGTGTACCGTATCCCGTCACCTGATTCCACGTGAGGTCTCGGCGGGATGTTATGTTGATGCGCTCCTCGCCAATGGCCGCCGACTCGTGCTCGATATTGGAGCCGAGGGTGCAGGCGCCGCGGAAGATGAAGGTGTCGAGCCCGCCGAGGGAGTTTACGCAGATGAAGAAGTGTTCTTCGCCAGTAGTGGGTTCTACTACGTAACGCTGTATATAGCTCAGGCGCGTGCCGCCGCTCTCGACCCACACATCCACGAGGCCATAGAGGTCGCTCTGGCTTTCGCCACTCAGGGAGAAGAGGCGGCTGGGTGTCGTGTTGACCGTTGTCAGGGTGCCGGCGGACAAGGTGTCTACGGATATGGTCTTCGTGGAGCCGTTCTTTTTATAGAACTTCGCCTTCACGGTGCCGGCACCGTAATAGCTCAGGTATTCCGGGGCGTCCCAGACGGTGCGCTTCGTCTGCGGCTGCCAGGTGAGCCAGTTCGCGGCCGCGAATTGTGCCGTGGTAAGTGACAGGTTATGGACAGACGTGGGGACAACCACGAAGGTTCCTACTGATGTACCGTCTACGTATGCAGTGAATGAACGCTTCGCGCCGGTCTGAGCGTATTTATTGCTGGATGGGAGGCTTACGAAAAGATATGGGCGTACAGCTTCCCTCACGTCTATCTCTATGCGTGAGTTTCCGTCCGGGGCATAAGTTTCAGATATGACGTTTGTGCTGTTGTTGAGTTTCAGGACAAACGAAACTTCTGCGCTGCTGGAGAGCACGTAGGACTTGAGATTGCCGAGGAACGAGAGGGCGTCTGGTTGCTGGGTTATTGAAGCCATAGTTGTGCAAAGTTATGCCGTGGGCGGTCTGAAGGTTAGGACAGTGAAACGGCCGTAAGCCATACTTCGACTTCCTGTGTTTCGAGGATATGGAAGGTTGTGCCGGTAGCCGAGGCGTATTCGGTATACCCTATGTCCAGGACGCGGAGGATGTGCGGCGATGTTTCTCCTGCTGTTTTCGGCGAGCCGATATACAGAGGCACTTGGTCGGTGTTGTTATGGCTGGAGTATTCGTCATTGTAGCGGCCGATGATAGTCTTGTCGGGATTCGCCGTCTGGACGGCCGCTACGGCGGCCACGGCCTGCGTCTCGTTCAGCTGCCAGGTGAGCGTGGTATACGGCATAGTGAACGGTTCGTCGTGCTGGCTGTCGGCAAAGTCCTTTACCAGGTAGAACGCTGCCGCTGAGCAGCGCAGTTCCTTTCCTGCCTGGTAATCGAGCCGGACCGGGAGGGCTTTCTGGCCCTTGATGAGCTTCAGCGAGTACAGGTTGTACGAGAGGATCTCGCCTGGTGAGAGATTGAAGCGTCCTTCTATCTTCGGGGCATTGTTCAGGAGTATGTCATTATATCGCTCGAAGAACTTGCGGAATAGCCCTGGGGCATTGAGCCGGATCTTTCCTGTGCGTGTTCCGCCTGCGTTGTTATACGGCTGCGTAGTGCCATAAAAATAGCAGCTGCCGGTATCGATGGTATCTGTCCATACCGTGAGCCCGCCGTAGTCGCAGATTATGATGCTCTGCTTGCCAGAGGCTTCCTCGCCGATGCGTGCGGTATGCCGGTGGATGCGTTCTCCGATGTACGGAGCGAGCCACTGGCCGTTGACTTTCATCATCGGGGGCACGGGGTCTATGGGGGCGTAGTTCACGCTTTCTTCGGAGTTCTTGCGGTCATAGGCGACTATCATTGTACCCACTTTGCGGTAGATGCGGCCGATGGGATAGGTGTCGCCGACGTTCTTTGAAAGCGTCACTCCCACTTCTGAGAGGTTGCCCGTTGCAGGATCCACGTGCAGGCCGTAGGCGGTGGTATTGTTCGGCTGTGCCACGGTGCCATACTGTTCTTTCATTGCTTCGAGCGTTTCCGCCACGGGTGACGCTCCGTCGATGGATGTGTCGGAAGTGAGGACGATGCGCTTAGAGCGTTCCAGGGTGACGGTAAGCGAGTCGATGAGTTTTGGGGACAGGTTCTCGTAGGCTTCGCCGGCGAGGATGTCGTCGAGCAGGACGATATCCACTTTCGCTGCTTCCGGGTGCACAATCACCTGGGCGAGGAATTTGGATCGTATCCACTCGAGGAGCTCGCCTACGGTCACGTCGGGCACGAGGTCCGCGTAGTCGATACGGCCGGGACATATGACATCAGAGCAGTTATGGAGCAGCACCAGGCCGGAGAGGATGCTGTCTGTTGCAAAGCAGTTCGCGCCGATGGTGTATCCGCAGAGGTAGAAGAGTTTTTCGATGAATACGCGCAGCTTCAGGAACGGCGCTATGCCGTATCCGTCCGGGACGCGCACGTCGTTCCCGCCTTCCTTGATCATTCGTCCGCTGTGCGCCAGGTTAAAGATGTCGCTGGATCCGGAGCGCGTTAACGGCCATCCGTCGGGGATGACAGGTTCGTTGTTTAACCCCTCGGGGTTTCCGTAATCGTCGAGAGCTCCTATTCCCACAGGGAAGAGCACGAAATCATCTGATACCTGCTGCTTGTAAACGCTGAAGAGGTAGGTGTACCAGGCGGCCGGCGTGCTGTAGTCGTTTCGGACGATGCGCCCGAAGAGGTCCTTCAGGGGTGTGTCGCGGTACTTGGCGTACAGGGCGGAGTCTTCCACACCTATGGCGACCGTGATTCCTTCTTCAGAGGCGGATTCTACGACCAGTGCGCCCTTCTTCTGCAGGGGGCCTACTGAGAGTATAGCGTCGAATATGTTCGCAAAGCGGGTGGACCGGCCGATCCTGGTGGGATACGACAGCTTCGACAGGTTATCCGGAGTCGCCGGTATGGTCGCCGGCAGAGAGGCTGCGCCGTCATCGGAGAAGAAGGCGTTGTTCTGCTCTATGTCGAAGGCGAAGTCTTCAGGAAGGGATATCTCCCCTTTTGGCACTGACAGTTTCATTTCTTTCCGAGGACTTTTTTAAGGTACTGAGCCACTTCCGTCTTCTTGTTCGCATCGGAGTACACGACCACGGCCGGCAGCGGGAGGCTGTCGCGCAGCTCCTTCAGCAGGTCGTAGGTGCGGCGCAGCAGCTCGCTGTCACCGTTTCCTTCATCCAGGACGTAGCCGGTCAGCTGTGCCCCGCCGTCCTGGGTTGTCTGTCCTCCGTCCGCGAAGCCCGGCACTCCCGAGCGGTAGGACTTGCGCTGGCGCATCGATTCCAGGGAGGCGAAGACGACGGGGTTGGCGCGCACCATAGCGGCCGGTGCCACCCATTCGTTCGCGTGGACTACGCCGACGGCCTGGTAGTCGTTGGACCGGCTTTCCGTGAATCCTCCGGAGCTGTATCCGGTGAGCGTTCGCACTCCTGTGGAGCTGCCGGTGGCGGAGGATCCGGATGAAGAGATGCTGGAGTTCTTGATGGCATCGCGCTGCGCGATGATCACTGCGACCTGGGCGGCTGTCGTGGCGGCGAGCAGGGCTGCGGCTATCGCTCCGCCGACAGGGCCGAGGTCGGCGAAGGCCTTCATCGCTGTGACGGCTCCGTTTGCTACGGTCGTGGCGATGTTGATGCCCATATTCACATCGGCGTAGCGTTTCTGGAGGTCCAGCTGCTTGCGCTCATAGTCTTCGTTGATTCTCTCGCGGGCATCAGCGTTGTCGCCTGCAGCTGTGAGGTCTGCCTGCATCTGTGCTTCCA
>JAFYIK010000090.1 GCA_017538685.1 Bacteroidales bacterium
GATAAATAATTTATTCATTTTCGTCGTAGATTTCTTCCGTCTCATCGTCGCCCTCTTCCTCCTCTTCATCGTCTTCGTCGTCGAGATCCTCGTCGTCATCGTCTTCATCTCCGCCAAGGAGCATGTCGAGCGGATTCTTTTCGCCGGGGAGATGGCGCTTTTCCTGAGGGAGATCTTCGAAGGCGACATAGCCGTTTTCGAACTCGATGGGAAGAGGACCTTTGAGGTCGTTCATCATAGTGGGGGAGGTGACGGAATTGCCGGGTTCCTCGCCCTCGAGAGTGATGATCACCTTCTTCTTCGCCTTCGTGTCGTAGAAGTACTCGAAATGGTCCGCGCCCGCTTTAATTGCGTTGCTGACAGGGACTTCATCCACGACACCGTATCCCAGGTTGACCAGAGCGTAACGGGCTAGGACATCTTCGCCTGACATTGCCTTGAAAAGAATCGGCTGGTCGGCGGGGAACTCGAGGTCGGCCTGCATCTGCTTGTGGAAACTATACAATGAGTTTACGGAATTTACTTTGTAGATTCTGTAAAAGCCCTTGATACCGGGCAGAGTGACGCGGAACTGATAAATCATACCACGAAGTTAACAAAGAAATGGCAAAGACGGTTACATTTTGTTAAAAATGCCGAGGAAGGAAATAATCCCACTGCCGAGAAGTGGATGGTATGCAATTTGTGGCAGGGAGATAAAACACACACTTCTATGAAAGCGAAAATTGTATTGACGGTCGTGATGATGGCCTTGTGCGTAGGGAGTTATGCCCAGGACGTCATACACACATTTGACGGTAAGTCTATCGAGGCGAAGATACTCGAAATATCAGACGATTATATTCTTTACAAGACCTTCGACAACCAGGACGGCCCGGATTACCGGATGTCGGTTAATAAGGTCGCCAGGATAGTGTTCGCGAACGGCACTGAAAAGGTCTTCGCCCCTGCGAACATTTTTAGATCTGCGCCCGTCGCTCCCGGGTACTACAATCCAGATTTCAGGCCTTATGGCCCGATAGCGTACAGACACGGACATTTCTACGACAACCGCGGCTACATTTACGATGATCAGTTCCGCGATTACCTTGGCGTTTCTCTTTATGGAAGCGATTATCTTAAAGCGAGGAACCAAATTTTCGGAGGCAGTATGCTCACTTTTGCCGGCGGCGCGGCACTTTCGTTCTCCATCATCACGTCCTTGATTATTAGTAATTATAATAACTTTGGGGATGATCCTTTCTTCGAATCTTCAAGAATCAGTCAGGCGGGTCCAATTATCGGCGGCCTGGCCGGAGTTGCCTGTCTCGGGGTCGGCATTCCTCTTTGGGTCAAAGGAGCACGTAAGATGAACGCCTTCGCGGATGACTATAACCATCGTTATGGCGCAGGGAAATCAAATCTCTCCCTCGGCTCTGCCCCTTCGGGCCTCGGACTTACATTGAACTTCTAAAACAATTATCCTGTCAGCGTGCATACCCTCGGCATTTCCGCCGAGGGTATGTGCGTTTTGGGCCAATATCGCACATACCCTCAGAAAAATCCGGGAAGGTATGCACGCCTCCGGCCGGAAAAACAGTGGGCACTCACGGTAAACTAATCACAAGGGTATGCACGTAAAGGAGACTCGTTGTGCGTACTGGCATCATTAATGGGGATGGTACGCACGTTTTGGGCCCTTTTCGTGCGTACTGGCGCCAAAATCAAGCCGGTACTCACGGTAAACTCCGGAAAAATTGTTAATTTTGAGTTGTATGGATGTAATCCAAGACACATACAAGAGCATAGCGGGGCCTGCCGAGGGACTGTTCAAGGACCAGGGGAGCAGGTTTATTGCACTCGCGTATCCGGTGGAGAGCGAGGAAGAGGTGAAGGCGCTGCTGGAGAAGGCCAGGAAGGAGTACCACGATGCCCGGCATCACTGCGTGGCTTACCGCATCGGGCACGAGGGCGCCGTGTGGCGCGCCTCCGATGACGGTGAGCCCGCAGGGTCCGCCGGGCGCCAGATTCTCGGGCAGATTGACAGTGCGGGCCTGAGCGATGTCGCCGTGATTGTCGTCCGGTACTTCGGAGGGATCAAGCTTGGCATTCCGGGGCTTATCAGGGCGTATAAAGAATCCACGAAAGATGCCCTCAACAACGCTTCTCAAATTGATAAGATCGCAGGCGAGTGGTACGAGATCAGCTTCGATTACGCGCAGATGCCGGAGGTGATGAAAGTGGTCAAAGACCTGGGCTTGCCGACCCGCGGACAGGAATTCGCAGAGCACTGCAAGATGCAGGTCAGAGTGCGTCTGAGCCTGAAGGAAGATTTCTTGGAAAGAACCAAAAATATAGCTAACTTCACTATCGGAAATTTATAACAAACACTATACTATGGGTAAAAAACACGTTTTCAATGCCGGTCCCTGTCTGCTTCCCCAGGAAGCGCTGGACGCGACTATCGATGCGATTAAGGATTTTGCGGGGACGGGTGTGTCCCTGCTTTGCATTTCTCACAGGACTAAAGAGTGGGACGCCGTGATGGACGAAACCCGCGCTCTCTGGAAGGAGATTCTCCATATCCCGGAAGGATATGAGGTGGTCTTCCTCCCCGGCGGAGCAAGTATGGAATTCCTCTTCGTGGCCTTGAACTATCTGGAGAAGAAAGCGGCCTACCTGGAGACGGGCGTGTGGGCGAAGAAGGCCCTCAAGGAAGCAAAAGCCTATGGCGACGCCTATGCCCTTGCCAGCTCGGAGGACAAGAATTACTCGTACATCCCGAAAGACTTCGTGATTCCGGGCGACGTGGACTATTTCCACATCACCACGAACAACACCATCTACGGAACTGAGATCAAGACGGACTTCGACAGCCCTGTTCCCCTCATCGCAGATATGTCTTCGGACATTATGAGCCGCCCGGTGGACGTCTCGAAGTATGCGATGATCTACGGCGGTGCGCAGAAGAACGTCGGCCCTGCCGGCTGCACCTTCGCCATCATCAAGCTGGACACCCTCGGCAAGGTCAGCAGGTACATCCCGACTATGCTCGACCTGCACACGCATATCGACAAACTTTCGATGTTCAACACCCCGCCGGTGCTGCCGCTGTACGTAATGAACCAGACCCTGCACTGGATCAAGAACCAGGGCGGAGTCGAGGCGATGAAGGTGCGCAACCAGGCCAAGGCGGACGCGCTGTACGCCGAGATCGACCGCAACCCGCTGTTTGTGGGCACTGCCGCGAAGGAAGACCGCTCGATTATGAACGTCTGCTTCGTGATGGCACCCGGCTACGAACAGCTGCAGGACGAGTTCCTGAGCTTTGCAAAGGCGCACGATATGGTCGGCCTGAAAGGCCACCGCAGCGTGGGCGGATTCCGCGCATCGATTTACAACGCCTGCACCCTCGAGGACGTCGAGGCCCTCGTTGCCTGTATGCAGGAGTTTGAAAAGCTTCACGCATAATGAAAGTACTTCTTGCAACCCAGAAGCCCTTTGCCGCAACGGCGGTAAGCGGCATCACGGATATCCTCACGGCTGCCGGCCACGAGGTTGTGAAACTTGAGAAATACGCCGAGCAGTCGGATTTCGTAAAAGCAGTGGCAGACGTGCAGGCCATCATCATCCGCTCGGACAAGGTAACGGCCGAGGTCATCGCGGCCGCTCCGAAGCTGAAGATAGTCGTGCGCGCCGGCGCCGGCTATGATAATGTGGACCTTGAGGCCGCGACGAAGGCCGGCGTGGTGGTTATGAACACCCCGGGCCAGAACTCCAACGCCGTGGCAGAGCTCGCGATTGCGATGATGATCTTTATGGCCAGGACGCAGTTTACGCCCGCCACGGGCTCGGAGGTCCAGGGCAAGACCCTCGGAATCCAGGCCTTCGGCAACGTAGGCCGTCTCGTAGGCGCGAAAGCGAAGGCCCTCGGGATGAAGGTCAAGGCCCTCGACCCGTTCCTCACGGACGAGCAGATCCTCGCCGGCGGAGCCGAGCCCGTGCACACTCTGGATGAGCTCTACGAGGGTAGCGACTACCTCAGCCTGCATATTCCCGCCCTGCCCTCGACCATAGGCAGCATTAACTACGATCTCATCACCAAGATGCCCAAGGGCGCGACCCTCGTGAACACCGCCCGCAAGGAGGTGATCGACGAAGCCGGCCTCGAAAAGGCGCTGGAAGACCGCCCGGACCTCAAGTATGTCACGGACGTTGCTCCCGATAACCTCGAAACATTAAAGGAGAAGTTCGGCCTCCGCGTCTTCGCAACTCCCAAGAAGATGGGTGCGCAGACATCCGAGGCGAATATCAACGCAGGCCTTGCCGCCGCGCGCCAGATAGTGGATTATTTCGCAACAGGAAACGTTAAATTCCAGGTAAACAAATGAAAGTAAGACCCTTCGCGGCAGTGCGTCCGCCCAGAAATCTCGTCACCGAAGTAGCAGCCCCGCCGTACGACGTCCTCGATTCTGAGGAAGCCCGCAAGATGGCAGGGGAGAAGTCACTTCTGCATATCACAAAGCCTGAGATCGATTTCGATCCTATGCCCGAGGAACACGATCCGAAGGTGTATGCCAAGGCGGTGGAGAATTTCAAAAAATGGCAGGAAAAGGGCTGGCTCGTCCGCGACAGCAAGCCTTGCTACTATATTTACGCCCAGACTATGGGCACCCGCACCCAGTACGGTTATGTGCTGTGCGCGAATTCGGCGGACTATGTCGAAGGCCGCATCAAGAAGCACGAACTGACCCGCAAAGACAAAGAAGACGACCGTATGAAGCACGTCGAAATCCAGAGCGCGAACATCGAGCCCGTCTTCTTCGCCTTCAAGCACCAGCAGGAGCTTGAAGATATTATCGCCGAAACGGTGAAGAAGCCCTCGGAGTACAAGTTCACGGACGAGAACAATTTCGGCCACGAATTCTGGGTAATCGACGACGACGCTCTTATCGCCCGCATCACCGAGCTCTTCACCGATAAGATCGATGCCTTCTACATCGCCGACGGCCACCACCGCAGCGCCGCCGCGGCCCGTGTGGGTGCGGAAAGGGCGAAGAAGAACCCGAACCACACCGGCGAGGAGGAGTACAACTACTTTATGGCAGTCTGCTTCCCGGAGGACCAGCTGAAGGTGTTGGACTACAACCGCGTGCTGAAGGATCTCAACGGTCTGACTCCCAGCCAGGTAATCGGCATCCTCGGCGAGACCTTCGACGTGACCTGCCGGGGCACGGAGATTTACACGCCGGACGAGCTGCACACCTTCTCGATGTATCTGGAAGGAAAGTGGTATCAGCTCAGGGCTCGCCCAGGCACCTACGACGACCACGACCCTATAGGCGTGCTGGACGTCACGATCCTCTCTAGCAGGGTTCTCGGCCCCGTGTTCGGCATCAAGGACCTTCGCACAGACGACCGTATCGACTTTGTCGGCGGTATCAGGGGACTTGGCGAGCTTAAGAGAAGGGTGGACAGCGGAGAGATGAAGATAGCCTTCGCCCTGTATCCGGTGAGTATGAAGCAGATTACGGACATCGCCGACAGCGGTAACATTATGCCTCCGAAAACCACCTGGTTTGAGCCGAAACTCAGATCGGGACTCGCAATCCACACATTTTAAATAACTATGGCAGTCACATCGGCAGAAATTCGCAAGACACTCAAGGAGTTCTTCGGTTACGACGGGTTCAAGGGAGATCAGGAAGAGATCATCAAAGACCTGACGGACGGAAAGGACTGTTTCGTGCTTATGCCTACGGGCGGCGGCAAATCGCTTTGTTACCAGTTGCCCGCGCTGCTGATGGACGGCACCGCAATCGTTATCTCCCCTCTGATCGCCCTGATGAAGAATCAGGTGGATGCAATCAGAGGCTTCGTGTCGGGTAACGAAAGCATAGCGCACTTCCTGAATTCCTCGCTCTCCAGGCCCCAGATCGAAGAGGTCAAGAACGATATAAAGGAAGGTAAAACCAAGATCCTCTATGTGGCGCCCGAATCGCTGACAAAAGGCGAAAACGTTGCGTTCCTCAGGACAATCAAGATTTCCTTCTACGCGGTGGACGAAGCGCATTGTATCTCCGAGTGGGGTCACGACTTCCGCCCGGAATACCGCCGCATCCGCCCGATCGTGGACACTATCGGCCGCGCGCCGATAATAGCGCTCACGGCGACCGCCACCCCGAAGGTGCAGAGCGACATCCTCAAGACGCTCGCAATCCCGGACGCCGTGGTCTATAAATCCTCCTTCAACCGCCCGAACCTCTATTACGAGGTGCGCGACAAGGTCGATGCAGATAAGGACATAGTCCGTTTCATCCGCCAGCACCCCGGCAAGTCGGGAATAGTCTACTGCCTCAGCCGCCGCAAGGTGGAGGAGATGGCCGAGTTCCTGCAGATCAACGGCATCAAAGCCCTGCCTTACCACGCTGGCCTTGACGCCAAGGTGCGCGCGGAGAATCAGGACAAGTTCCTGATGGAGGACGTAAACGTGATAGTGGCCACCATAGCCTTCGGTATGGGTATCGACAAACCGGACATCCGTTTCGTCATCCACTACGACATTCCGAAGAGCGTTGAGAGCTACTACCAGGAAACCGGACGGGCCGGCCGCGACGGCGGAGAAGGCCTATGCATTACTTATTACAGCTACAAAGACATCCAGAAGCTGGAGAAGTTTATGCGCGGCAAGCCCGTGGCAGAGCAGGAAATCAACAAACAGCTTCTGAACGAAGTGGTGGCCTACGCCGAATCCAGCGACTGCCGCAGAAGGCTGCTGCTGGGGTATTTCGGCGAAGACTATCCCAACGACAACTGCGGCATCTGCGACAACTGCCTGCACCCTCGCAAGGTCTTCGACGGCCGTGCGGAGATGAAGCTTGTCATCAAGCTCATCCTCTCGCTGAAAGAGCACTTCAAGCTCGAGCATCTCGCAGCGATCCTGTCCGGTAACGACACCGCCCTTGTGAAGAGTTACCACCACGACAAAATCCAGTACTTCGGCGCAGGCGAAGAGCATACGGACAAGTTCTGGGCGACAGTCATCCATCAGGGTCTCATTATGCACCTGCTGGACAAGGAGATCGAGACCTATGGACTCATCTTCGTGACCCCGCTCGGAAAGCAGTTCCTCGAGAACCCCTGGCAGCTTAACCTCGTGGAGGACCGCGTGTTCACTGGAGACGGTTCGCCGGACGACGAAGAAGACGATGAAGATGCGGCGGCGAACGCAGCGGCAATGAAGGGCGGCGGGGGAGATCCCGTGCTGCTCGCTATGCTCAAGGACCTCCGCAAAGACCTCGCTCATAAGCTGGACCTCCAGCCTTGGATACTCTTCGGCGACCCCGCCCTGGACGATATGAGCATCCTTTACCCTATCACCCTGGATGAGCTCAAGAACTGCCAGGGAGTGGGCGAAGGAAAGGCGAAGAAATACGGCCAGCCGTTCATAGAGCTGATCGCGAAATACGTGGAGGAAAACGAAATCGAGCGCCCGCAGGACCTCATCGTGAAGAGCACCGCCAGCCGCTCGGCCGTGAAGATTCAGATCATCGGTATGATCGACAGGCGCCTCCCGTTCGACGACATCGCAAAGAGCCTGGATATGCCTATGTGCGACCTCCTGACGGAGGTGGAGACCATCGTGTCCGCCGGCACCCGTCTGAACATAAACTATTATGTGAACCAGGAGGTGGAGCCCGACGTAGTGGCCGAACTGATGGATTATTTCCGCCACGAAGCCGCATCCGATTCGCTGGACGACGCAATCCGCGCCCTCGAGAACGATTATTCCGAGATGGAGATCCGCCTCACACGTATCAAATTCATTTGTGAAGTAGCGTCATAGGATGATTCCTCAGGAGACAGTAAACCTAATCCTCGAGACGGCCCGTGTAGAAGAGGTCGTCGGCGACTTCGTCTCGCTCAAGCGGCGCGGAGCCAGCCTGGTGGCTTGCTGTCCCTTCCACAACGAAAAGACGCCTTCCTTCTATGTGACCCCCTCCAAGGGCATCTACAAATGCTTCGGCTGCGGCAAGGCGGGTGATTCCGTGCGCTTCCTGATGGATTATGAGCATATGGATTACCCCGCCGCGCTACGTTACCTTGCGCAGAAATACCATATCGAAGTGCAGGAAGAAGAGCTGTCGGCCGAGGAGATCGCAAACCGCCAGCGCAGGGAGAGTATCCTGCTGGTGAGCGAGTTCGCGCACAAGTTCTTCAACGAACAGTTGCAGACCACCGAAGGGAAGAGCGTGGGACTGGCGTACTACCATTCCCGCGGTATAGAAGACGGGACGATAGCTAAATGGGGCCTCGGATGGGCTCCGTCCGCACGTTCGGCCCTGACCGACGCTGCGATTGCGGCTGGCTATAAGCCCGAGTACCTGATTGCGGCCGGCCTGACCGTGCAGCACGAAGACGGCTCGCTCGCGGACCGCTTCCGCGAGAGGGTGATGTTCCCCATCCACTCCCTTGCCGGCCGCGTGATAGCCTTCTCCGGCCGTACCCTTAAAAGCGACAACCCCGCGAAATACGTCAATTCCCCCGAAACGGAGATCTACGTCAAGAGCAAGGCCCTGCTGGGCATCTATTTCGCCAAGTCGGAGATTTCCCGTCAGGACAAATGCATACTCGTAGAGGGCAACGTGGACGTCATCACTATGCAGCAGCTTGGCGTGCTGAACGTGGTGGCCTCGTGCGGCACGTCCCTGACCGTGGAGCAGGTGCGGCTGATCCACCGTTTCACTGGCAATATGACGATTATGTACGACGGTGATTCGGCTGGCATCCACGCCGCTATGCGCGGCACGGACCTCGTGCTGCCGGAGGGGATGAACGTGCGCATAGTCCTGCTGCCGGAGGGCGAGGACCCGGACAGCTTCGGGCGTAAGCACAGCCTGGCGGAGGTGCAGGACTATATAGCCGCGAACGAGCGAGATTTCATCTCGTTCAAGACGGACCTGCTCCTCGAGGAAGCCGCCGGCGACCCTTACAAGAAGTCAGGCCTGATCAACGACATAGCGGACACTATCGCCCTTATTCCGGATGCCGTCCAGCGTTCGGTCTATGTGCAGGAGACGGCCGCGAAGTTCGGGATGGAGGCGCAGATTATCTTCGACCGCATCGTGAAGACGCGCGAAAGGGCGCGCGAAGATGCGGAAAAGGCCAGGGAGAGGGAAGCCCGCCGTGCTGCCCGCGCCGCCGAGGAAGGCTTCGAGGAGATGGCCCCTATCGACGATGTGGACGCGCCGGAGTTCCTGCCCGTCCGTCCGCAGGAGACGGTCCTGGAAAACAAGCTGCTCGCCCCGCTGGAAGCGGATATCCTGAGCTTCCTGCTCCGCTATGGCGACAAGCCGATGAAGTTCGAGACGGATTCGGAATACTACTCCCCGGATGTGGTGAACGTGACCGATTTCATCCGCGGCGCGATCGAAGAGGACGGCTCGCAGATGCAGAACTCCGTGTATCGCAAGACCTACGACGCTTATGTGGACGCTTATTGCGACGGCCTGGACCAGGACGCCATAGTCCGCAGGCTGCTCGGCAGCCAGGATGCGGACATAGTGAAGGTAGCGTCCGAACTGTCGTTTGAAAAATACCAGATTACCGTGCAGAACTTCACCGATTCGATGATGAGCGTGGAGTCGTGGCTGGTGAATTATGTTCCTAAAACCATCCTTATGTACGCCGAGCGCCGCGTGCAGATGAAGATAGATTTCCTCAAGGATTCGCTCGCGAAGACAACGGACTCCGCCGAGCAGCTGAAGATTATGCAGGCGCTAGTGAAATTCCAAAAGTTCCAGAGAGATCTGACGAAGAAGATAAAGAAATGAAAGACTACAAAAGAACGCTCGTGACAGCGGCCCTGCCCTACGCAAACGGCCCCGTGCATATCGGACACCTCGCAGGAGTGTATGTGCCTGCAGATATCTATGTGCGTTATCTGCGTATGAGAGGACGCGATGTCCTGTTTGTGTGCGGAAGCGATGAGCACGGAGTGCCCATCACCATCAAGGCCCGTCAGCAGGGTTGCTCCCCGCAGGATATAGTGGACAAGTACGACAAGATAATCTCCGAATCGTTCAAGGGTTTCGGAATCAATTTCGACGTGTACGGACGCACATCCTCGAAGATCCACGAAGAGACCGCATCGGAGTTCTTCAAGAAACTCTACGATTCGGGCAAGTTTATCACGAAGACCACTGAGCAGTACTACGACCCGGAGGCGAAGACCTTCCTGGCGGACCGTTATATCGTAGGCACTTGCCCCAAGTGCGGCAATCCGGATGCCTATGGCGACCAGTGCGAGAAGTGCGGCAGCACCCTCAGCCCGGAGGAGCTCATCAACCCGAAGAGCAAGCTCAGCGGAGCGGAGCCCGTCAAGAAGGAGACGACCCACTGGTATCTTCCTCTGCAGGACTATGAGCAGTGGCTGCGCGAATGGATCCTGGACGGCCATAAGGAATGGCGATCTAACGTCTATGGCCAGGTGAAGAGCTGGCTCGATGGAGGCCTTCAGCCCCGTGCGGTCACACGTGACCTTGATTGGGGCGTGCCCGTGCCCGTCGAGGGCGCTGAAGGCAAGGTGCTCTATGTCTGGTTCGACGCTCCCATCGGCTATATCAGCAACACCAAGCAGTTGCTCCCGAACGACTGGGAGAAATGGTGGAAGAGCGAAGACACCAAGCTCGTGCATTTCATCGGCAAAGACAACATCGTCTTCCACTGCATCGTTTTCCCTTCGATGCTGAAGGCCTATGGCGACGGTTACATCCTGCCGGACAACGTCCCTTCGAACGAGTTCCTCAACCTCGAGGGCGACAAGATCTCGACCTCTCGCGGCTGGGCAGTGTGGGCGCACGAATATCTGGAGGATTTCCCCGGAAAGCAGGACGTGCTGCGTTATGTGCTCACCGCGAATGCCCCGGAGACCAAAGACAACGACTTCAGCTGGAAAGACTTCCAGGTGCGCAACAACTCCGAACTGGTGGCCATCTTCGGCAACTTCGTGAACCGCGCGGTGGTGCTGACGCATAAGTATTTCGACGGCAAGGTGCCTGCTCCGGGCGCGCTGGAGGATATCGACAAAGAGGCGCTCGCCGAAATACCTGAGTTGAGGGCTTCGCTTGAGAAGAACCTCGAGAATTACCGCTTCCGCGAGGCCCTGAAGGATGCGATGAGTATGGCCCGTGTGGGAAACAAATACATCTCCGACACTGAGCCTTGGAAAGTCGCGAAGACAGATATGGCCCGCACCGGGACGATACTCAATGTCTGCCTGCAGATTTGCGCAGACCTCGCGATAGCGTTCGAGCCGTTCACTCCGTTCGCGGCGGAGAAGCTGCGTAAGATGATTGATTCGCCGCTTGACTGGGATCTGCTCGGTAAGACAGACATCCTGCCCGAGGGCCATCAGATAGGCGAGGCGCAACTGCTCTTCGAGAAGGTGGAGGACGAAGCGATTCAGCATCAGCTGGACAGGCTCGCCAAGATTCGCGCGGAGCGCGAAGCCGCGGCGAAAGCCGCTGCCGCCGCAGAAGCTGCGGCGCACGTCGAGCCTCAGAAGGGGGAAGTGACTTTCGACCAGTTCGAGGCTATGGACATACGCACTGCGACCGTGCTGGAAGCAGAGCGCGTGCCCAAGACGGATAAACTGCTGAAATTGACAATAGACACGGGCATCGACAAGAGGGTGATAGTAAGCGGCATTGCCGAATTCTACACCCCGGAGCAGATGGTCGGAAAGCAGATATGCATCCTGGCAAACCTCGCTCCTCGCGTAATCCGCGGAATAGAGTCGAAAGGTATGATCCTGATGGCGCGCCAGGGTGACGGTAAAATGCGTATCGTCTCGCCCGAAGAAGCGCTTGTCAATGGAGCAACGATAGGATAATTTTATCATTAACCATTTTAATACACTATTATTATGAAAAAAACTTTACTCGTAGTGGCGGCTGCAGCTATGCTTCTTGCGCCGTCTTGTGCAACTCTGAAGGGTCTCTTCGCAGGTGCCGTGGGCGGCGCTGCGGTGGGCGCAGGTATCGGTTATCTCATCACCGGTGATTCCGAGGGCGCTCTCAAGGGAGCCGCTATCGGCGGTGCGGCAGGCGCTGCCACCGGCGTGACCATCGGCGCAGTTATGGACAAGAAAGCGAAGGAACTCGAGAAGCTCGAGGCCGCAAAGATCGAGACTATCACAGATGCCAACGGCTTCGAGGCCATCAAGGTGACCTTCGCCGACGGTATTCTCTTCGGTTTCAACAGCACTACTTTGAGCGATGAATCGAAAGAGTCTCTGAAGAATTTCGCCGACGTTCTTGCCGATCTCGGCTCGAATGCGGACATCACCATTCTCGGCCACACCGACAATGTGGGCTCCGCAGAGGCTAATGAGAAAGTCTCCCAGAAGAGGGCAGACGCAGTGAAGAAGCACCTCAAGAACTGCGGTATGGATCCCGACCACCTCTATGCCCAGGGTCTTTCTTTCAATAAGCCCGTTGCAGACAACGACACTGAGGCCGGCCGCGCACAGAACCGTCGCGTGGAGATCTACATCACCGCCAACGAGGATATGGTGAAAGCCGTCGAGGCCGGAACCCTCAAGTAGTCCTTACCTCTTATAACAAAAACAGGTCTCGGTTATTCCGAGACCTGTTTTGTTGTTATTCCAAGCTGGTGGAGCTGGTCCACGAAGTAGGATTCGAAGTCGTTCTCGATTATGTTCCTTGAGAAGTTCAGGTAGAGGTTTCCGTTGTATCCGACTCCGGCGGCGGCTCCGGGAACGCCCCTCTGGCGGCCGAGCATAAAGTCCATCTCTTTCACGTACTTCTGCATTGATTCAGGAAGGACAACGTTTCCGAGATTGGAGAAGGTCTGCGAAAGAAGTTTGTCTCCCTTCAGCCTGCAGACGGTGTCGATGGCGTACCTCTTGAGGAAGAGGGGAATCATCGCTATCGCGAAGTTGTTTTCGAGGGCCACGTTAGCTGCGACCTTCCTCTCGAGTTCGCTCTTCAGCACGAGGTGGCGCTTCTGGGCGGAAACTATCTTCACGATTTCCTCGAAGTCGTAGTAGCCGTTCGCCACATCCACACCGAGATTGATGTAAGAAGAGAAGTTGCGAAGGGTCCTGCTGCCGAACAAAGGGCGGAGGTTCACAGGCACGTTCACCTTGATGGCGGACTTTTTCGCCTTGCGGTGGTCGTGCATATGCACTTCCTGGAGAGCGCTCACCATCGCGGCGGTGATAAGCTCGGTCACCGTGCAGGAGTATTTCGCAGCCACCGGCTTGAGTTCGTCGAAGGGGACGATAATCCTTTCGTTGCGAAGTTCCCTGTAACTTATTTTGTGGCCATTGGCGTGATATGCGGTGTCGTTCTGCTCCATCGCGCCTTTCTTGCCGCTGAATTCGGTGAAGCTGTCTTCCGACTCCCTCTTCGAAGGAGCGTCAGAAGGATCGAGAATAAGATCATTATAAGGTATGCTGATTCCGTAGCGGAGTCTGAGATATTCTGCTGTTAAAGTAAGAAGGAAAGTCTGTCCTCCCTTGCCGTCGGCGAGGGCGTGGAACACGTCGAGTACTATCCTGCAGCCGTCTGCGCTGACCTTGAACAGAAAACCGCCGTGGAATTTGTATCCGAAGGGTGAGAGCGAAGTCAGTTCGCCCACCTGGGGAATTCTGTTGAGCTCTTTGAGATACCACCAGAAAGCGCCGCTCTTGAGAGTGCAGCCGAAGCTGGGGATTCTTTTAACTGTAGTATTGAGGGCCTGCTGGAGGTAATTGACGTTCACGGGTTCGGAGAGGGTTACGCTTTGCCTGAAAAGGGAAGCGTACCTCTTGGTAAGCGAGGCAGGGTAGATGTTCGACGCGTTGTCGAGTCTCATTGTGATTGCTGTCATTGCTTTACGTTTCGTTTTAACGATTGCAAAGGTATCGCGCCGGCAGCGCTCACGGAAGGAAATGTCACCTACAGGCCATAAAAGTGACGTAGACGGCGATTTTGTGATGAAATTGTGCTATTTGGGCCGAAATTTAGGATGAAATAATTTCGTCCCTGCGGTAATTGTTACAAATAAATGAGCCTGGAGACCTTCTGCGGATTGAAGATTCTGACGGCCATAAGGCGCAGATCTTCGGCGGTGACACCCTGCACCAGCTCGCGTACTGTCGCATCCGGCATTATCTCCCCGAAAGCCAGAAGGCTCTTGCCCATAGAGAGGCACTGGGTCTCTCCGCTGTCCGAGCTGATGGCAAGCTGTCCGAGCAACTGCTTTTTCGCCGCGCGCAGGGCGTTCGGGCTCATCTCCGTCTCGCGGACTTTCCTGAGTATACGCTCAACGGCGCGAAGACACTTTTGAAGATTCACTTTGTCGCAGCCCAGGCTCACCGTCATCAGACCGGTGTCCGAATACTGGGTATATCCGCATTCGATTGAATACACCCATCCGTGCTTTTCCCTCAGCTCCGCCCCCAGCAGGCTGTTCGACGCCGGCCCGCCCAGAATGTTCGCCAGAAGCACCGCCGCCACCCGCTCCTTCTGCTCGTATAGCGACGGCGCCGCACCTCCGATAACCACGTTCACTTCGTGATTCCCTCTATCTTCTGTTATGTCAAACGGCTGCATAATTTGAGGATTTGCTTTTCGAGTTCCGTCTCGTCACCGGACGCAACGACGCAGAGGGCCATATTCTGAGGGATAAAGTTGCGACGGTAGTATGTCTTGAGGTCTTCGACAGTGGTCTTTCCGACTGAGTCGAGGGTCCCGAGCGTGAGCCTGCCGAGGGGGCTTCCGGCGAAGAAACGGCTTTCGAAGTTGTCGAAGATGTCTTCCGACGGGCTGTCTTTGTAGGAGATTATTTCGTCCAGGATCACCCCGCGTTCGGTTTCCACTTCGTGTTCCGGGAAGGTGGCTTCGGTGGCGATTTCGAGCAGGAGCCCGACCGCTTTCCAGATGTCTTCGCGCAGGACGGTGGCGTGCAGCACTATCTCTTCCTTGGTGGTGTAGGCGTTGAGCTCTCCGCCCAGACGTTCGAGATAGGAGTTGATGCGCGCTGCGCTGAGGCGCTTAGTGCCCTTAAAGATGGTGTGCTCCACGAAATGCGCCGTGCCCTCTGGCAGTTCGCCCTCGGCGCGCGTGCCACATCTGATGCTGAGGGAGCAGTAGCCGACCTTGCTCGCACTGCCTTTCACCGCATACCTCAGTCCGTTCTCACTTCTTCCGCTTCTCATCTTTGTAGCGATGCTCCCTTTTTATGGCTCTGATTGCGCTTTTCGAAAACCCGCGTTTGTCCCACTGGGTAAAGCTGCGCGACTGGTAGTAATAGAGGTCGTGCGTGTCCGGTGCCACTATGAAATTGTAGCACCTGGCCCGGCGGCCTGGCGCTGCGGGTGAGATGCTGAAAGCCACCAGCGCGTCGCGCGAGCCGGCGTCGAACAGGCTGTCGGCTTCGAAATTGTCCACTGCCAGCGCTCCGGGAGCAAGCACTTCCACGGTTTCCCTGCCCGGGACGCTCGGATCCAGATCGTCGCGTGAAAAATAAATCTTCTTCCTGCTGGCCTTTGAAAGGTTTCCGTTGTAGAACGACAGGCCGAGTATGTTCTGCGCCGAGCTGGTCAGCGATTCTTCCACGTAGGTCTGCACTATGTCCAGCAACGCGGGGAGATAGACGAACTCCCTGCCGGAAGTGATCTTCAACGGAGAGAAGGGCACGCGGACCACTTCCAGTTTGCCGTCCAGGCTGCGGAATCCTTCGTCGTTTCCGCCCTTCAGGAGAGTCAGGTACACAAGGCCCGCTTTATCCTGCGAAAGATATAGGAAATAGTATGCGGATTCGTTCTTCAATGCCTCGAAATCTTCCGGATCGCAGAACTCGAAAGGGGAGATGCGCCAGCGGCGCCTGACCTCTTCGCGCAGGGCGATGTCCAGCAGGTTGTCGCCGCTCAGCACCACCTTGGTCGTCTTGGTCTGGAAGTCGGCTAGCCTTGCCTTGCGGGTGTAAATGCGCCCCTGTCCGGCAGCCTCGAAACCGCCGGCGAGCAGGATGATTGCAAGGGCAATCAAATATTTTTTCCACCACGCTTGCACCACGGGCAAAGATAACCAAATAAATGTTTAAATTTGTGAGTTATGTCAGATTATATCGTATCAGCCAGAAAGTACCGTCCGGATTCCTTCGGGACTCTCATCGGACAGGACAATATCGCCAGGACTCTGAAGAACTCCATCATCAGGGGGCAGCTGGCCCACGCCTATCTATTCTGCGGCCCCCGCGGAGTGGGTAAGACCAGCACCGCGCGCATTTTCGCGAAGGCCATCAACTGCTCGAATCCGTCCGCGGATATGGAGCCGTGCGGCGAATGCGAGTCGTGCCTCTCGTTCGCGGAAGGCCGTTCGTACTGCATACGCGAGCTGGATGCCGCTTCGAACAACGGCGTAGACGACATCAAGGCCCTGATGGACCAGGTGCAGATTCCCCCTCAGGTCGGAAAGTACAGCGTGTACATAATCGATGAGGTCCATATGCTCTCTCAGTCGGCTTTCAACGCCTTCCTCAAGACCCTTGAGGAGCCGCCGGCACACGCGATCTTCATCCTCTGCACGACCGAGAAGCACAAGATCCTCCCGACTATCCTTTCGCGCTGCCAGACCTACGATTTCAACCGCATCAGCGTGCCGGACATAGTGCAGAACCTGAGGATGGTCGCCACCAAGGAAGGAGTGACCGTGGACGACGAAGCGCTTCACGTAATCGCCCGCAAGGCGGACGGCGCTATGCGCGACGCCCTGACCATTTTCGACCAGACAGTTGCCTTCTGCGGCACTGAAATAAAATACGAAGACGTCCTGAAGAACCTGAACGTCCTCGACTACGAATACGGCTTCAAGATAGTGGATGCCGCGCTTGCCGGAGATTACACGACCGCGCTGCTAACCTTCGACGAAATCCTCGCGAAGGGCTTCAACGCCCAGTATTTCATCTCTTCGCTCGGCGGACATCTTCGCGACCTGCTCGTGAGCCGCACGGGCGGCCTGGAGAGCCTCCTCGATTTCCCTGACAGCCTGCGCAAACGCTACCGCGAACAGGCAGAGCGCTGCTCCGTGAAGTTTATCTACGATGCCCTCGGGGTCACCACCTCCTGCGAAGCAGGGTACAAGCAGGCCGCCAACCAGCGTCTGCACATCGAGTACGCCCTTATGCGCCTCTGCTTCCTTCAGACCGCTCCCTCTGTTGAGGCGGTTAAGCCCGCCGGATCGAGCGTAGAGGCGCGAAGCGCCGAAGGCGGCACCAGCCGCCGTGCCGTGAGGGAGGAGCAGGGCGACGACCGGAAGGCACCCGCCGGGAGCGAAGCGGAGGCGGCATGCCCCTCGGGGCAGCCGCAAAGCGGCGGGGGTGAAAGTCAGGGAGCGGCCGTAAGGACGCGACCGGCGCGAAGCGCAGCTTCGTTATCTCTTGGCTCACTTATTGCAGAAGCCGAAGGCGCTGCGTCGGCGGATACCGTTGACCATTCGGCTGACCCGATTCCCTCGGACGAAGCAGTGGGGGAGAAATGGAAGGCTTTGGCAGACCTTTACGCCTCGAAACCCCGTCTTGCGAGCGCAATCCAGAACGCGAAGCTCGAACTGTCGGAGGCGGACGGCGTGAAGCTGGTTCTTTTCAAGGTGGTGTCCGAACCGCAGAGAGACTGGATTAAGGCCAATATGCTTACGCAGATGGAGAAAGAGCTCCGCGATCTTCTCGGCACCAGCAAGGTCCGGCTCGAAGTGGGAGTGATTCCCGCTGAGGCCCAGGCGCCGGTGATTTATCTGGACGCAGACAAAGCGAAAGTGCTTATGGAGGAGAACCCTGAAGCGAAGAAACTTATAATCGACCTCGAACTCGACACGAACTAAAATATGAAATTGCGTTGCGAAAACCTGGTTAAGAAATACGGCATCCGAACTGTTGTGAAGGGTGTCTCGATGGAAGTTAACCAGGGTGAGATAGTGGGATTCCTCGGCCCGAACGGCGCCGGCAAGACCACCAGCTTCTATATGATCACCGGCCAGATAGTGCCTAACGACGGCCACGTCTATCTGGACGACACCGAGATTACCAAACTCCCTATGTACAAGCGCGCCCAGATGGGCCTTGGATATCTCCCGCAGGACGCTTCCGTCTTCAGGAAGATGTCCGTGGAAGGGAACCTGCTTTCCGTGATGGAGATGAAGGGCGTGCCCAAGCAGAAGAGGGAAGAGCGCCTCGAAGAACTCATTACGGAGTTCAACCTTTCGAAGGTGCGCAAGTCGCTGGGCATCCAGCTCTCAGGTGGTGAGCGCCGCCGATGCGAGATAGCCCGCGCCCTCGCCATAGACCCGAAGTTCATCCTGCTGGACGAGCCGTTCGCGGGCGTGGACCCCATCGCCGTGGAGGATATCCAGTACATAATCGCGAAGCTGAAGTATAAGAATATAGGCGTGATCATCACGGACCACAACGTGGGCGAGACGCTCGCCATCACCGACCGCGCTTACCTGCTCTACGAAGGCACCATCCTCCAGCAGGGAACCCCCGAGGCCCTTGCGGCCGATGAGGACGTCCGCACCAAGTACCTGGGCGCCGGATTCGTGCTGAAGCGCTCCGTGAGTGTGGAGAGGGCTGCGGCCGACCACGAAAAGGAGCTGGCCGCGCAAAAAGCTGAAGTGAAATGAAAATACTAATCATAGACGACGAGCGCTCCATCCGCAATTCGCTGCGGGAAATCCTTTCCGACGAAGGCTATGAAGTGGATGTGGCGGAAGACGGCGCCGAAGGTCTTAAGACCGCGACCGCCACACACTACGACGTGATTTTCTGCGACATCAAGATGCCCGTGATGGACGGCACCGAAGTGCTCGCCAAACTGGCGGAAGAGGAAGTGGACAGCGCGATAGTGATGATCTCCGGCCACGCCGATATCGGCACCGCAGTGGACTGCATCAAGAAGGGTGCTTTCGATTTTATCGAGAAGCCGCTGGACCTGAACAGAATCCTGATTACGATAAAGAACGCCACGGACAAAGCGACTCTCACCACCCAGAACAAAGTGCTGAAGAAAAAGGTTTTCGGCACTGCGAGGATGATAGGAGAGTCGGCTCCGATGCAGCATATCAGGGATATAGTCGCGAAGGTCGCGGCGACGCCTGCGCGCGTGCTGATCGAGGGCCCCAACGGCTCCGGAAAGGAGCTGGTGGCCCGCAGCCTGCACGCGCAGAGCGACCGCGCCGCCGCGCCCTACATTGAAGTTAACTGTGCGGCCATCCCTTCCGAACTGATCGAGAGCGAGCTCTTCGGCCACGAAAAGGGCTCCTTCAC
>JAFYIK010000091.1 GCA_017538685.1 Bacteroidales bacterium
GATGTTGATCTTCGAAATCATCCCCAACTGGACTACTTCTCTTTTAGTTATTACAATTCTGCTTCTGACGGTCTCGACCAAGGGAATAGGTTTCCTTTGCGATCCTCAGTTCGGCACCCTTATGAAGCCCTCGCGAATTATGTCCAGTATGGCAGACCCTGTGGTTATGCTCTTCCTCGGCGGATTCGTGCTCGCTATTATGGCCGAGAGGTATGGTCTCGATGTCGTCATCGCCCGCGCGCTTCTGAAGCTGTTCGGCACCAACCCGCGTTTCGTGCTGCTGGGCTTCCTGCTGATCATTGCCGTGTTCTCGATGTTTATGAGCAACACCGCCACAGCCGCTATGATGCTGACTCTCCTCGCCCCGGTGCTTTCGAAGCTCCCCGTGGACGACAAGGGTAAGATCGGCCTCGCGCTCTCCATCCCCGTGGCTGCAAACCTCGGTGGTATCGGCACCCCTATCGGTACTCCTCCGAATGCTACTGCGAAGGGTTATCTGGAGCAGGCCGGCATCGACGTCACCTTCGGTGAGTGGTGCGTGCATATGATCCCTTACGTTCTGATTATGCTCGTCGTGGCTTGGATTCTCCTTCAGCTTTTCTTCCCCTTCAAGACGAAGAAGCTCGTTCTCGAGATCCCCGCTAACGACAAGAAGAAAGACTGGAAATACATTCTTGTGTGGATCACCTTCATCGGCACCATCCTCCTTTGGGCTACTGAGCAGATCACCAAGATCAATTCCAACATCGTCGCCTTCGTTCCGCTTGCAGTCTTCACCGCAACCGGACTCTTCGGCAAAGAGGAAATCAAGGAAATCAACTGGAACGTGCTTTGGCTCGTCGCCGGTGGATTCGCCCTCGGATATGCCCTGCAGGACACCGGTCTTGCCAAGGTCCTTATCGAGGCTATCCCGTTCGGTGAGATGTCCGTCGTGCTCGTGATCGTCATCGCGGGTCTCGTCTGCTACTTCCTCTCGAACTTCATTTCGAACTCCGCTACCGCTGCCCTGCTTATCCCGATCCTTATCGTCGTGGCGGCAGGTATGGCGGATCCCGCAGCGGCCAGCCACTCCTCGTTTATGGCATTCGGCGGCACTCAGGCTATGATCATCTTCATCGCCACCTGCGCCAGCATCGCAATGCTCTTCCCGATTTCGACCCCTCCGAATGCTATCGCATCCTCGACCGGTCTCGTGGAGACAAAGGATATGGCCCGTGTCGGTATCGTCATCGGTATCGTAGGTTTCATCTTCGGTTTCTTCTGGTTAACAAAGATTTTCCCGTTCTAATATGAAAAAGACACTCATAGTTTTAGCAGCCCTTCTGGCCGGCGCATCCGTTTTTGCGCAGGAAATCCAGGAGGTACAGGTAGCCCAGGAGGCCGAAGAGGTCCAGGTGGTGGCTGAGGAAGTCCAGGAAGTCCTTCCGGTTCCGGCGGTTCAGGAGGCTCAGAAGAAAGAATCCATCTACGGTTACAAACAGACCGGTTTTATGAGCACCCCGAAGGTGGGTGGTTACATAATCGGCGGTTACAAATTATCCGATAAAGACGGTGCCAACGGCGGCCCCGGTTTCAACTGCAGGCTCATCCGTCTCTATGTGGACGGCAGCATCTTCAACGACTTCAAGTACAAGATCCAGTTTCAGGCAAACGGCACTTCGCCGCACGTCAAGGACTTCTTCGTAGAGTGGGCGAAGTACGACGAGTTCTCCGTCAAGCTCGGACAGTTCAAGAGGGCCTTCACCTTCGAGAACCCGATGAATCCCTGGGATGTGGGTGTGGGCGATTTCTCACTCCTCGTCCAGAAAATGGCAGGTATGGGCGACCGTCTCGGCGAAGCCAATATGGGCGGCCGTGACCTCGGTCTTCAGGTCCAGGGAGACTTCTTCCCCGTGGGCGAAGGCGAGGATAAATATCGTCTCCTGCACTATCAGTTGGGTGTTTACAACGGTCAGGGTATCAACCAGAACGATGCTAACAAGGAGAAAGACCTCATCGGTACTCTCCAGGTTCAGCCTATCAAGGGCCTCTATGTCGGAGGATTCGTCTGGAGGGGCAGCTGGGTGAACACCGCCACGAACACCACGTATTCGCGTCGCCGAATCGACCTCGGCGCCAAGTACGACAAAGAAAACTGGACGTTCCGCGCAGAGTACGCTATGGCTATCGCCGGCGAGGCCACCCAGAGTGGCGCGGCCGATGCCTTCTACATCACTGCCGGCATTCCTCTCGACGACTGGCTCAAGGTCTATGTGAAGTGGGATGAGTTCCGCGACACCGCCGCGCACGATATGTACTCGGCCTGCGCGAACTTCCGCCTCCACAAGAACCTCAACTTCCAGCTCGAGTATCGCCGTCACCAGGACTACCATCTCGCCACCCCCGGCTTCAACGAGCTCTGGGCCCTGGCCTATATCAGGTTCTAATACGCCCGTGGCGCTTGGGACCCTTATGTCCCGTGGCGCGTAACTCGCTGATTATCAGTAAATTACTTAAAGTCGACTTCGCGTTTTACGGAGTCGATTTTTAGTAACTACCTGTCCGTCAAGCATTTGCGTGCCACGGCTATTCTTGTTTCGGGGCTCGGATGAGCTACCCTGGCTTACGTCGGAACAGCAGCAAGTCGTGCCAGTGCCC
>JAFYIK010000092.1 GCA_017538685.1 Bacteroidales bacterium
GACGGGGTGTTTCTGGACAGGATCAGGACTCAGTCATTCGTGAGCGGTGTGGGCGGAGTGCTCAACTGCGGATGTCCGCTATGCCGGGAAAGGTTTGCGGCGGAAGGGGTTGATTTGGAAGAGGTTAAGGCTTCGTGGGAGGCGTTGGGCGATGCCTTTTTCAATGTCACGTCTTTCGATCCTTCCGTGGGCCCTGTCTTTGCCAACCCGCTGACTGCCAAGTATTTTGAGGCCAAGGGGCATATCGTCAGCTCCAGCGTTGCGGCCGTTGCCGACTCTCTCCGCGCCCGCGGGCTGGAAATCGGTATGGACCTGTACGCGCCGTTTATGGCGCCCTTCGTCGGGCAGGACTACGAGATTCTGGCCAGGCACGCCGATTTCATCAAGCCGATGCTCTACCGCCAGACCTTCGCTCCTGCGGGGATGGGCTTCGAGTATGATCTTTTGAGGGCCGCACTGCCTTCGGCCACCGGCTATCCATCCTTCGAAATGGACGCCGCGTTCCTTGATTCCCAGCTCGATGCAATGGCCCCCTACCCCTGCGCCAAATACCCCGGCATCGAAATCAATTACCGCGCTGGCATTGTCCCAACCTCGCCGGAATATGTCACCGAGTCGCTGGAGCACGTTATGGCACATCACTTCGACGGCGCCGTCCTATCGTGGAACATTATGGAGGCCCCGGACGCGCATATTAATGCATTGGGGCAATAGACGATTAGTACCGTGGCGTGTGAACTACCCCTTTCTCAGTTTTAGCACATAGGCGTTAGTCACCCTTTTCTCAAAGCCCAGGCGCTGGTAGAGTTCGTTCGCCTGCACTCTGTGCGGTCGCGATGTCAAGTGGATATCCACATCCCCCAACTCGCGGCGGGCATAATCGATCACGTGCTCCATCAATAATCGGCCGAGCCCCTGCCCACGGCAGGCAGATGACACCACCACATCCTCCACGCTCGCCTTCTTCCCCGTCGGCGAATCATAGACACAAAGGGTTGCACAACCCACAATGTGCCCAGCATCATCCACGACCGCGAAGAAATGCGAGCCGGCCGCCCGCACGCACTCCAGCACCATCTCCGGCGTCACCTCGACCTCGTCCGTCAGTTCCTTCATCAACGCGAGCACATCCTCAAGCTGAGGATTGGACAGGGCAGATAGATCTTTAATAATCATAGGCTATTCTCATTAAAAGCCTCTGCGACCATTTTGCAATGGCCCAAATCAAGGTACTCGGGGTCATATGATTTGCGCTTACACATCTTCTCATAGCCCACTACGCCTCCGCAGTCTTCCGGAGGGCAGGCGCGCTCTCCTGCGAGAAAACTAATAATTCGAGGCTCACCTACGGCATATTCTTTTACGGAGGACACTTTCACTTCATGCTCCCACCCATCACCGAAATCATACTCGAAAATCATCTGCCGACCTGGTGCACTTAGAACATCCTCGACAGAGAATGTCTCTTGATCGTAATGAATGATTACATTATCCTCATCATCCAACTCTCTCTGGTGGCAAGGGACATAATATGTATCGAGCCCTTTTCGGAACTGATTCAAATGAGTGTTGGTCCACCCCATCACATTAATGATGATATCCGCCAGCAACCTCAGCGACATATTCGACGGAACTTCTATTCTTCTCCATATCTTCGGCTCTATGTACTTGAGCGTCACTCGGATCGTGTACTTCCTCACGTGCTCCGCCGGCAGATAATGCGGATAATCATTTCCACCGGAGTTTTCGTCAAAGGAGTCTTTACACGGAAACACATAATCATCTTTCGTGGAGTCGGCTAACTCCATTTTTTCTATGATCATTTGTTCTAAGTGGGTCATATTA
>JAFYIK010000093.1 GCA_017538685.1 Bacteroidales bacterium
GAACTGCGCTACCAGGTGCAGGACCACAACGCCGGCCTGGCGCCCTACTTCCGCGATATGATACGCCGCGAGATGAGCGCTTCGGAGCCCAGGCGCAGCAGTTACCTCTACGAAGAGGAGTACGCTGCGGACACCATCCGCTGGGCGAACGACCCGTTCTACGGCTGGCTGACCAAGTACCGCAAGGCCAACGGCGAGAAGTATAACCTGGACCGCGACGGCCTCAGGATCTACGTGACCATAGACTCCCGACTTCAGCGTTACGCGGAGGAGGCGGTGGCGGAGCACCTCTCGAAGGGCCTGCAGCCGCTGTTCAACCGCGAGATGAAGAGCCGCAAGCGCCCGCCGTTCCCCGACACTATGGAGAACAACACCTACAACACCCTTATGGGCCAGGCGCGCAAGTGGAGCGACCGCTACCGCAGCCAGCGCAAGGCCGGAGTGCCGGAGCAGGAGATCCTTAAGCAGTTCTCCGTGAAGACGCAGATGAGGGTGTTCGCCTGGAACGAAAAGGGTTATGTGGACACTCTGATGACCCCGGACGACAGTATCAAATACTATAAGTCCATACTCAGGGCGGCCTTTATGGCGATAGAGCCCGGAACAGGTCACGTCAAGGCCTATGTCGGCGGCCCTAACTACCGATGGTTCAAATATGACAACGTCCGTCAGGGCAAGCGCCAGGTGGGAAGTACCATCAAGCCTTTCCTCTACACCCTCGCTATGCAGGAGGGTATGACCCCCTGCGACCGCGTGGTGAATATGCCGCAGACCTTCGTGGTCAATGGCGACACCTGGACTCCCCGAAGCACGGACCGTGACGAGTGGATAGGAAAGACTGTCACCTTGAAGTGGGGCCTGACTCACAGTTCGAACAATATTTCGGCCTACCTGATGAGGCAGTTTGGCCCTTCCGCTATGGTCAAGATGATGAAGAAGATGGGCATCAAGAGCCACGTAGACGAAGTCTATTCGCTCTGCGCCGGCTCGGCAGACCTTCCTATCTGCGAGATGGTGGCGGCGTTCAACACCTTCCCTTCGAAGGGCGTGTACTCCGAGCCTCTGTTCATCACCAGGATCGAAGATGCGGACGGAAACCTTATCACCGAGTTCGCCAACAAAAAGACGGAGGCAGTCAGCGAGAACACCGCGTACCTGATGGTCAACCTTATGCAGGGCGTGGTGAACCACGGCACCGGAAGCCGTCTGCGCTCGCGCTTCGGACTGCGGGGCGAGATAGCGGGCAAGACCGGAACCACCAACGACAACTCGGACGGTTGGTTCATAGGCTACACTCCGAAGATTACGGCCGGAGTGTGGGTAGGCGGCGAAGACCGTATGGTCCATTTCAAGGAACTCGCGCTCGGTAGCGGCTCAGCCACCGCGCTTCCTATCTGGGGTATCTTTATGAAGAAGTGTCTCGCGGACCCTACTTTGGGCTACAGCGACTACGACCGCTTCGACGCTCCCGGAGGAATGACGCTGGATCTCAGCTGTACGGGCGGCGATATAGAGACGGACGAAGATCAGGACTTCGAACCGGTCAGTGAAGAGGAAGGATTCTTCGATTAGGATGTTTTTCGATTATAACGGCACCAGGGTTTTCTATGAGGTGAGCGGTGAAGGCTCAGACCTTCTGCTGCTTCACGGCTGGGGCTGTACGCACAGTATCTGGGATTCTTTCGTCCAGGATTTTTCCCGTAAGCACAGGGTGTTCGCTCTGGATTTCCCGGGTTTCGGGGAGTCCGCGGAGCCGCCGACCGTGTGGGGCGTCTACGAGTATGAGGAGATGCTGGAGGCGTTCTGCGATGCGCTGGGCATAGTCCGGCCGTCGATTATCTGCCATTCTTTCGGCGGAAGGGTGGCGATAGTGTTCGCATCCAGGCGCGAGGTGTCGCGGCTGATGCTGGTGGATGCGGCGGGCATCAAACCCAGGCGTTCGCTGAAGTACTATTGCCGGGTGTATTCTTACAAGCTGACGAAGTGGTTCCTGCTTAAGGTGCTGCGGAATCAGGCTGCGTTTGATAAGATGCGCGCCGGAAAGGGTTCGTCGGACTACGCCGCCGCGTCGCCCCGGATGAAGGCAGTGCTCTCGAAGACCGTGAATCAGGATTTGCGGCATTTGCTGCCCTCCATCGGTGTTCCGGTTATCCTGTTCTGGGGGACCAACGACACCGCCACTCCGCTTGCCGACGCCCAGCTTATGTCCAGGCTCCTCCCCGATGCCGGACTCATCACCGTCAAAGGTGGAACGCATTATTCATTCCTTGAAGATCCCGGATTGTTTAAATCCGTAGTAAATAACTTTTTGAAGTAGTGACAGCAATTATTATCAGCTTCATAGTTTTATGGGTTGCGGCGTGGGTGCTGTATCTGCGGTTTTATCTGCAGATGTTTCAGCAGAACTCCAATCGGCGGGACAGGTTCCTGAGGTGGTTGGGGGACAATCCGTATCCGAGGCTGTTCGGGAAGTCGAAGGTGAAGTTCGTGTTCACTCCGCGTATGGTGCGTCTGGCGGTGACCACGACTTTGGTGGCCGTGCTGCTGACACTGGCTCCGTGGTTCTTCGGGATATTCTGGTTGTCGGCGCTGGTGGTGATTTGCTGCCCGTTCGTGCTGGTGGTTTCCGATTGGATCAACAGCCCTATCGAGAAGGCAATCAATAATTGGTACATCAAGGATGCGCGCCGGATTCTGGCGGAGCATAAGGGGCTGACGATTATCGGAGTGACGGGTAGTTTCGGAAAGACCAGTACGAAGAACTATCTGTATAGATTATTGAGCGAGAAGTACAATGTGCTGATGACTCCGGGGAACTACAATACGACTCTCGGAGTGGTGCGCACCGTGCGCGAGAAGCTGGAGCCTTATCACGAGATTTTCATCTGCGAGATGGGCGCGAAGGAGGTCGGGGATATCAAGGAGATTTGCGACCTGGTGCACCCGACGATAGGCATCGTGACCGCAGTGGGGGAAATGCACCTGGAGACTTTCGGCTCGCTGGAGAATATTCAGAAGACTAAGTTCGAATTGATCGATTCACTGCCCGCGGACGGGTTCGGGGTCGTGAATATGGAGTCTCCCGGGATTGCGTCTTATGCCGGGATCCGGACGGACTGCGAGATTGTGCGTTTCGGAATAGATGCCCATAGGGTGGATGTCAGGGCAGCCGGAATCGAGTACACTCAGAACGGAATGGAGTTCGATGTGATCGATAAGGCGGGTTCGCTGCATCTTCGTACTCAGTTGCTCGGCGAGGCGAATATCCTGGATCTGACCGGGGCGGTGGTGATAGCCAAACATCTTGGAGTCGATGACAGGAAGATTGCGCTTGCGGTCGGAAAGATCCAGGCGGTGGAGCATCGCCTGAGCCTGTCGCGCCGCGGCTCGCTGACCATACTCGATGATGCGTATAATTCGAATCCCACCGGAGCCGCGATGGCTCTCGGCGTGCTGGCTTCGATGAAACTTCCCGAGGGCGGGCGGCGCATCTGCGTCACTCCCGGCTTCGTGGAGCTTGGCTCCCGCCAAGCCGACGCCTGCCGCGAGCTCGGCGCCCTCGCCGCCCGCTCCGCAGACATCCTCATCATCGTGAACAAGTACAACCGCGACGCCATCCTCGCCGGAGCGAAGTCGGCCGGTATGCCGGACGACAGTATTATGTGCGCGGACACTTTAAATGAGGCCGTGGCTGCACTTACTGTTCTCGCGACCCCGGGTTCGGCGATTCTTTACGAAAACGATTTACCAGACACATTTAAATAACAGTATATGAAAACAACAGTCGGAGTTCTGTTTGGCGGAAGGTCCGTCGAGAATGAGATTTCGGTGGTGACTGCGCTGCAGGTGATAGAGGCGCTGGACACGGAGAAGTATCAGATAGTGCCTATCTACATCGCGAAGACCGGAAAGTGGTACACGGGAAAGGCCCTGATGGACCTTGCGAAGTACCGCAATATGCCGGCGCTCTTCAAGGAGTGCAAGGAAGTGTTCTTCAAGTCGGTCTACGGAGACCACAATCTCTACACTAACGGCGCGTTCGGAAAGCAGAAGGTAGTGGCGAAGATTGATACCATTCTTCCTACTCTGCACGGAACGAACTGCGAGGACGGAACCCTTCAGGGAGTGCTCGAGGTGATAGGCATCCCGTATGTGGGCTGCAACACCTTCGCTTCGGCAAACGGTATGGACAAAATCGCGATGAAGCAGATTCTGCGCGACAGCGGCATCTCCGTTGTGGACTTCATTTGGTTCACGGACAAGGAGTGGGACGACAGGCGCGAGACCGTGCTGAACAACATAGAGAAGACCATCCCTTACCCGGTGATCATCAAGCCCGCGAACTCCGGTTCGAGTGTGGGTATCTCACCGGCGCACAACAGGGAAGAACTGGAGCAGGCCATCGACTATGCCGCCCAGTTTACGACCAGGGTGATCGTGGAGCGTATGCTCAGCAAGCTCAAGGAAGTGAACTGCTCCGTGATGGGCGATTACTACGACTGCAAACCCTCCGTGTGTGAGGTTCCTCTCAGGAGCGGCGAAATACTCAGTTACTCAGACAAGTACCAGAGCGGCGGCGCGAAGGGCTCCAAGGGCGCGAAGCTGACCGGCGCGAAAGTCGCCGGTCCGAAGCTCGCCGGAGCCAAGGGCGCCGACGGTGCGGGTATGGCCTCGCTGAAGCGTCAGCTGCCCGCCGACCTCCCGGACAATGTCACCGAACTTGTGCAGGAATTCGCGATGCGCACCTTCAAGACTCTTGGTTGCGAGGGCCTTGCCCGAATCGATCTTATGATCGACGAGACTGACGGCCGCATCTATGTGAACGAAATCAACACCATCCCCGGTTCGCTCTCGTCTTATCTCTGGGAGTACACCGGTGTTCCTTTCTCAAAGGTTCTCGACAACCTGATCCAGAGATCCTTCGCGCGCAGCCGTGAGGAATCCTTCAAGGTGGTCGACTTCGGCGGCAACATCTTCGCATCCCGATAGACGATGCGCCTTGCGGATTTCCAAAGCAAGGCGGTGACGGACCTCGCTCGGATCTATCCGGCAGACGAGGCCCGAAGCATCGTGAGTATGCTCTTTCAGGAGCGCCTCGGCCTGCCGAACTATGCGCCCGTCACCGAACCCGACCGCGAGATCGACGCGGCGGCGCTTGAATCGGACATAGCCCGCCTGCGTAAGAGCGAACCGATCCAGTATGTCCTGGGCTATGCCGAATTCTACGGCCGCCGCTTCCGCGTCACTCCCGATGTGCTCATACCCCGTCCCGAAACGGAAGAACTGGTCGCCGAGGTCCTCGGATGGCCGGAAGTTGCCGGCCACGACCCCCGCATCCTCGACCTCTGCACCGGAAGCGGGTGCATCGCCTGGACCCTCGCGCTCGAGATTCCCGACGCAACGGTCGTGGGGGTCGACATCTCGCCGGCCGCGCTAAGCGTCGCGCGAAACCAGTTCCACGATCCGCGCGTGTCGTTCCGCCGGGCGGATGTGTTAAGATTCCCGGTCGAAGCCGGGAATGACGAAGGATGGTCCGGGAATGACTATGATATCATCGTCAGCAACCCGCCGTATGTGCTGGAGTCGGAGCGAAAGGAGATGCGCACGAATGTGCTGGAGTACGAGCCGGAGCTGGCGCTGTTCGTTCCGGACGAGGACCCGCTGAGGTTCTACCGGGCCCTGGCCCTTCACGCGAAAAGGCTCCTCGCGCCGGAAGGCCGCGCCATCTTCGAGGCGAACGCCCGTTTCTGCGGCGAAATCGCGGAGCTGCTGAAGCCGGATTTTGCGGACATACGTATCCTCAAAGACATTTCCGGAAGAGAGCGTTTCGTCTCTTTCAGAAATGCCGAAAAAAAGATAACTTTGTAAGCTATCCACTTACATCTAATGAAAAAGATATTTGCCATCATAACTCTTTTCGCCCTCGCAATCAGCGCCGGGGCGAAGGATTTCAAGGTCTCAAGCCCGTCGGGCGACCTCAAAGTGACCGTTTCAGTCACGGACAGCACACGTTACACCCTCGAAGTGAAAGGCATAACGGTGCTGAAAGACTGCGCGATCGCGATGGAGCTCGAAGACGGCAGGGTGCTCGGAGTCGGCAGCAAAATCCGCAAAGACACCCGCGGCAGCAGGACTGAATCGATAGTGGCCCCGCTTTACCGCCAGGCCTCTTTCGACGCGACTTACAACTACATCCGCTTAAGCTACGACGGCGATTATATCCTCCAGTTCAGGGCCTATAACGACGGCGTGGCTTATCGTTTCGTAACCTCCTTCGCCAGTGATGTGGTGGTGAAAAACGAGACCGTAGAATTCAACTTCGCGGACAAATATCCGCTCGTGATTCCTATGGTCCCGAAGAGGGAAGACCGTTATGAAACCTCCTTCGAGGCGTGCTACACCGAGACTGAAGTGGGTCACGCAAGCGAGGATCTCGCCTTCCTTCCGTGCCTCGTGAGGGTGCCTGGAGCAGGGAACCTGATGATGATGGAATCGGACGTGGAGGACTATCCGGGAATCTTCGTCAAGCAGACCGAAAAGGGCCTCACCTCCGAGTTCCCTCCCGTGCCGCTGAAGTTCAAGGTGGGCGGCGGCGGAGCTCACAGGCCGGACGGCTATTCGGACGTAATCGCCCGCACGAAAGGCTCGCGCAGTTACCCTTGGCGCATCGTGGCCTATGCCCCCGAAGACAAAGATCTCCCCACCAACAATATGGTCTATCAGACGGCCAGCCCTTCGAAGGTGGACGACGTCAGCTGGATCACCCCCGGCCACAGCACCTGGGACTGGTGGAACGCCTCGCTGCTCTGGAACGTGCCCTTCAAGTCCGGCATCAACACTGAGACCTACAAATACCATATCGACTTCGCCGAGAACAACAACATCGAATACGTTATAGTGGACGACGGCTGGTACAAGAACTTCGACCCTATGCAGCAGTCGGACGAGATCGACATCAAGGCTCTCTGCGACTATGCCCGCGAGTCGAACGTGAAGCTCATCCTCTGGATGGCTTACACACCGTTCGTGAGCAACGCCGAGGCAATCTGCGAATACTATTCGAAGCTCGGAGTGTACGGCTTCAAGATCGATTTCTTCGACGGCCAGTACCAGACCATCACCAACCAGGTCTATGATATGGCCGAGATTACGGCGCGCTACCGCCTGATAGTGGACTTCCACGGCCTCAAGCCTTCCGGTCTCAACAGGACCTACCCGAACGTGGTGAACTTCGAGGGTGTCTTCGGCCTGGAGAACTGCAAGTGGAGCACCATCGACGTGGATATGCCTCGCAACCAGGTCAGCATCCCGTATCTCCGTATGGCCGCCGCCCCCATCGACTTCACTCAGGGCGCTATGCGCAACGGCAGCAAGGGCGAGTACGCGATGAACTTCAACCACCCGATGAGTATGGGCACGAGAGCCTGCCAGATAGCGATGTACATAGTCTACGACTCACCGCTGGTGATGCTCTGCGACAGCCCGTCGGCCTACCTCGAAGACCAGCCCACGCTCGACTTCATTATGAGCATCCCTACCGTGTTCGAGTCCACCGAAGTGCTGGAGGGCAAACTCGGCGAGTACATAGTTACGAAGCGCGAAAAAGACGGCAAGTACTATGTGGGCGCGATGACCAACTGGGAGGCGCGCGACCTCACCATCAATCTCGACTTCCTTCCGCAGGGAGAATGGCTCGCGAACATCTATCGCGACGGCAAGAATGCGGACACAATAGGCAAAGACCATAAAATCGAATCGTTCGTGGTGAGCGGGGGCTCCCTGCTGAGCGTGCATCTCGCTCCCGGC
>JAFYIK010000011.1 GCA_017538685.1 Bacteroidales bacterium
CCTTGATGTCGCCGTCCTCGAGAGAATGGTAGTTCTTGTTGTCGTGGTATGCCCAGACACCTGCATAGAAGTCGGCCTGGAGCTCAAGCCTTACGCTGAGCTGGTTGGACACAGTCTGCGAAGAGCGGGCCATCTGCTGGTGGACCTTGTCGAGGGTTCCGAGCAGATACTGGACGTGGTGGCCGACCTCGTGGGCGATCACATACGCCCAGGCGAAGTCGCCCGTCGTGCCGAACTGGCGTTTCATATCCTTGAAGAACGACAGGTCGAGATATACGCTCTGGTCAGCCGAACAGTAGAAAGGTCCTGAAGAAGCGGTTGCCCCGCCGCAGCCTGACTGCACCGCATCGTTGAAGATGACAAGTTTCGGGGGAACATAGGTCAGTCCGTTCTGACGGAAGATAGAGGTCCACACGTCCTCGGTGCCGGCCAGGATCTTGGTGCAGAACTCGAAGAGCTGGCGATCCTCCTCGGTCTCGACATACTCGGTGCCGGAAACTCCGCCGCCCATCTGGTTGGCCATCTGCAGCACTTCCGCAGGGTTGCGGCCGAGCAGCATATAAATGATACCTACGATAACGACTCCGCCGAGTCCCAGGCCGCCGACGGTCTTGGCTGTTGACGAACCTCTGCGGTCCTCGACATTTGTACTTTGTCTTCTACCTTCGAGTTGCATAGTATTAGTGTTTTAGTATTGATATTTCTGTTTTGAATCAAACAAATTTAAATAAAAATACCTTACGTTAATCAGAGCGCGGCCAAAAGCTCGCGATACTTGGTCAGCGGCCAGAGCGAATCGTCCACAATCATCTCCAGTTCGTCGACGGACTGCCTCAGCTCGGCCATTATAGGCACGACGCGGGCCTCGTACTGCCCCGCCCTCTCGGGAATGTCGGCGATGCGGTTCACCTCGTGGCGGATGGTGGTCATACGGCCGGCCGTCTCGTTGATTATGTTCGACAGCTCGGCGATGCGCGAGAGAGTCTCCATCTCCTTGCCGGCGTATTCCTGCAGCTTGTCGGGGAAGAACTCCTTGATGCCGCGGATATTCTCTATAAGGATGTTCTGGTATTTGATGGCGGTCGGGATGATGTGGTTGGTGGCCATATCCACCAGCACCTTCGACTCGATCTGCACCTTCTTGAGGTAGGTTTCCTCCTTGATCTCGAAACGGGCCGTGATCTCGCTGCGGTTCATCACCTTGTATTTCTCGAAGAGGGCCACGTTCTTTTCGTCGAGGTACTCCTTGAAGGCCTCGGTCACGCAGTTGATGTCCTTCAGGCCCCTCTTGTAGGCCTCTGAGAGCCACTGCTCGCTGTAGCCGTTGCCCTCGAAGCGGATGTCCTTCGAAGCGATGACGAACTTGAGGATGGTCTTCAGTATTGCCTCGTCCTTCTTCATACCCTTGGCAAGAAGCTTCTCCACCTCGGCGCGGAACGCGTCGAGCTGCTCTGCGACCGCGGTGTCTATCACTATGATGGGCATAGAGCAGTTGGCCGACGAACCGGTGGCGCGGAACTCAAAGCGGTTGCCGGTGAA
>JAFYIK010000094.1 GCA_017538685.1 Bacteroidales bacterium
CACGAGGAAGATGAACAGGTTCAGCGCTATGTTCACGAAGATGAAGCTCATCTTTAGCGCCATGAACTTGATCGGGCGATGCTGCTGCCTCAGGCGGCCGAACATGATTGCCTGGAAAGCGTCGAGCCCCGCGATAAGCGCGAAGCAGCCGACGTATTCCGGATGCGCCTCATAGCCAATCGCGCCCGAAATGGGCCGCAGGAACACGAACACAAGCACCACGAACACGAGCGAAACGAGGCCGACCATACGCAGCGCGTTGCTGTAGACCATCTTCTGGTCGCGGTCTTCCCTGCCGGCGAAGCGGAAGAAAGTGGTCTCCATTCCGAAGGTCAGCAGCGCGAGCAGCAGGGCCGAATAGGCATAGAGATTGGTCACTATGCCGTAGCCGCCGGTCTCGGCCGCGATTTTATAGGTATACAGCGGCACGAGCAGATAGTTCAGGAACCTCCCGACTATGCTGCTCAGGCCGTAGATCGCCGTGTCTTTCGCCAGCGCTTTCAGATTCATTTATTGCGGTAGTTGAAGCCTTTGAGCTCGAGCATCTTGAAGCCGTTGCCCTTGACTTTCGCCATAAATTTATCGACGTCTTTGTTCTTGAGCTCGCACCACTGCACCTCGCTCATCGCGAAGAGGCGCGGCATAATCATATATTCAAGCTGCTGCTCGGTGGGGATATATTCCGTCCAGACGTTCGCCTGGGCGCCGAGGATGTGCGAAGCCGCCTCTTTGGAAAGGCCGGCCGTGGGGTTGAAGGAGTAAACCGTCTCGACTGAGAGATTTCCCCACCAGGCGCAGGTCGGCTCGCCCACATACTCTTCGAGGGTGGGAGCCTCCGGATTTGTGCGCGCCTCGCGAAGGACCTTCATCTTCTCGTCATAGCCGAACTCTTCGCTCTGGCAGTAGTCGAAGTAGCAGTAGTCCGTCGGGGTCATCACCACGTCGAAGCCCCTGTTGGAAGCCTCGATACCTCCGCTCAGTCCGCGCCAACTCATCACGGTCGCTCCCTCATCAAGGTCGCCCTCGAGGATTTCATCCCAACCGATGAGTTTCTTGCCCCTGGTGGCAAGGAAAGCCTGCATCTCCGAGGTTACGAAATTCTGCAGACGGGTTTCGGCCGATGCGTGCTCGTCGGACTTGAGGCCGAGCGCCTTGATGCGGGCCTGGCAGTCCGGGCACTGGGCCCAGGCGTCCTTCGGGCATTCGTCGCCGCCGACGTGGAAATACTCGCCGGGGAAGATGTCGCAGAGCTCGCCGAGAACGGTCTTCAGGAACTCGAGCGTCGTGTCCTTTCCGGGGCAGAGGACGTCCGGAGACACGCCCCAGATGGTCCAGACTTTATAATCGCCGCCCGTTTCGATGCTCTTGCCGGTGCAGCCGAGCCAGGGGTAGGACGCCAGCGCCGCGACCATATGGCCGGGAAGATCCACCTCGGGGACTATGGTGATGCCGAGCCTGGCCGCATAGTCGACCACGTCGCGCATTTCATCCTGCGTGTAGAATCCGCCGTGGCGCTCGCCGTCGAAGCGGAACTGGTCGGGTGTAAGGCCGCCCTGGTAGCCGATGATGGTCTCCGGGCGCCACGCTCCGATCTCGGTAAGGAGCGGGTAGGCCTTGATCTCGGCCCTCCAGCCCTGATCCTCAGTCAGATGCCAGTGGAAGCGGTTCATTTTGAGGGTCGCCATCACGTCGAGGATCTTCTTCACCTCGTCCACCGTCCAGAAATGGCGGCAGCAGTCCAGGTGCATTCCACGATAGGAGAAGCGCGGTTTGTCCTTTATCTCGCAGCAGGGCAGCTCCCATTTCGCCTTCTCGTCCGTGGTCGTGCCGTAGATGGAGACAGGCATCATCTGCTTGAGGGTCTGGATCGCGTAGAGGAAGCCGCCGTCCGAATTCGCACGGACCACGACCTTCTTCTTGTCGATATTGATCGTGTATGCTTCATCCACGAGGGTCGGGTCCACGGCGAAGATTATGCCTTTGCCCACTCCGGCGCGCACCGTTTCCGCCAGTCCGACCGGGGTCGACACGGGATAGATCTGGCCTGCCACAAGGGTCAGCTGGGCCGACAGCTCGGCCACCGCCGCCATCGGGATTTCGCCCATCTGGGAGTCGCAGCTGATAGTGGTTCCCTTAAGTTTGAAGGTGCCCTTGTCCTCGCGGACGCTGAGGGGCTGGGGGATGATGTTGATCGCGGAGGCAAGCAACATCGCGAGAAGTGTGAGTTTCATATCTTAATATAGTATTAGTCCTAGTATTCCTCCCGCTAATATAACATAAATCGGGTTGGCTTTAAAGAAGAAAGTGACAATAAACGCTCCCGCGAAGAGGATCCAGCTCTTCCAGTCCGGGAAATTCTCCGAGATCACGCTTACCTGCGGGGTGAGGCCGTCCATAGTGATGTGCAGGCACAGGATCACGGCGGCGGCGAAAATGAGGCCGGCTACGGCAGGCTTCAGGGCGGACATCATAGTGATGAAGCGCGGGTCGTCGTGGAAACGGTTGAAGGCCCGCATCAGCAGGAAGAAAATGATGAAGGAGGGCAGGACCACGGCGATGGTGGCGCTTGCGGAGCCGAGGACGGCCAGCAGGTTCGAGCCGCCGGCGTCGTGGATCACCTGATAGCCCACGTAGGTCGCGCAGTTGATGCCGATCGGGCCGGGCGTGGTCTGCGAAATTGCGATTATGTCCGTGAACGCGCCCTCGGTCAGCCAGCCGTGGACCTCCACTATCTGGTTCTGGATCAGCGAGATCATCGCCCCGCCGCCGCCGAAGTTGAACAGGCCGATGACGAAGAACACCCAGAAGATTTGCAGGAGAAGGCCGATCATTTGCGTTTTTGGCCCTCCCTGGCCATAGCGAGCCCCAGCGAGCAGACGAGCACCACGAGGATGATCCACACCGCCGAGACCTTGAGGAACGCGACCAGCAGGATGGTCACGGCCGTCAGCACCCACGCCCACCATTTAGAGCGTGATTTGAGGGCCATATTCACGGCGGGCACCAGAATCAGCGCGATCGCCACGGGGCGGAGGCCCTGGAAGATCCTCTGGACGATCGCGTTCTCCTTGAAGGCCGTGAAGAACATCGCGATCAGCAGGATCATCACGAACGACGGCAGCACGGCGCCGATGGTCGCGGCTATGCTGCCCTTGATGCCGCGGATCTTGTATCCGGCGAATATCGCCATATTCACGGCGAGCAGCCCCGGGGCGCTCTGGGCGAGGACGACCACGTCGTCTATCTCCTCCGGAGCGATCCACTGTCTCTTAAGCATCTCGCGCTCGATGATTGGAATCATCGCATACCCGCCCCCTATCGTGAACGCCCCGATCTTCGAAAAAACTCCGAAGATCTGCCATAAAGATGCACGATTATTACCCTGAGCTGACATATTTTCACAAATATAGACAAAAAAACGCCAGCCTTCCCCTGCCGGGGAAGAATGTGACCTTACCAGGTGGATATTTGCGCATCCATCCAGCGGATACGCTGATAGTAGAAATCCCAAAGATAGTACATCTCACCGGCGTATGTCTGAGCGACTTTTGCATTGGGCCATACATATTGACCCATAATGGGCCAGC
>JAFYIK010000095.1 GCA_017538685.1 Bacteroidales bacterium
GCATTCTCCATCGCCAACGGTATGATGAACAGTACGATGAAGATGGTCCGCCGCAAGGTGGAGGAGCACTACGCAGCCCGTATGGAGTTCGCGTACACTCCTGAAGGCCGTCCCATCGTGAACGAGCAGAACCTCAAGGCACTCGAGTAAGATCTAATATCAAAATAACACACAACTATGGCTAATCTTGAAAAGAAACAGAACTACACCCCGGCTATCGTGGTGATGTTCGCAATGTTCTTTATGATCGCGTTCGTGACGAACCTCGCTGGTTCGATGGGCGTGGTCGTTACAAACCAGTTCGGAGCCAGCAAGGCACTCTCGCAGCTCGGCACCCTCGCCAACTTCATCGCCTATGCGTGTATGGGTATTCCGGCGGGTCTGATCCTGCGCCGCAAAGGCTACAAATTCACCGCTCTCGCAGCCGTTATCGTCGGCCTCGTGGGTGTGGCGGTGCAGTTCCTTTCCGGTTATATGGAGAGCTTCGCGGTCTATGTGACCGGCGCTTTCATCGCCGGCTTCTCGATGTGTATGCTCAACATCGTCGTCAACCCGATGCTCAACACCCTCGGCGGCGGCGGTAACAAGGGCAATCAGCTGATCCAGTGGGGAGGTTCCTGCAACAGTATCGGTGGAACCCTCGCTCCTATCCTCGTCGGCTGGCTCGTGGGCGGTTCGATCGAGAACGCGACTGTGGCGAAGGCCGCTCCCGTGATGATCATCGCTATGGCGATTTTCGCTATCGCTTACGTCGTCATCAAGCTTACGAACATCCCTGAGCCTCATATGGAGACTGCAGAGGAGAAGGCAGCGCGCCTCGCAGGCGGCAAGGAGAAGGATCCTCACAGCGCCCTTTCCTTCCGTCACTTCGTGCTCGGCGCAATCGCCATCTTCTTCTATGTCGGTATCGAGGTCGGTATCCCGAACACTGCGAACGTGCACTTCAGCTCGCTGCCCGACGTGGGCCCGGCTATCACCGGTACTATGATCGGAGCTTACTGGTTCTGTATGCTTATCGGCCGTCTGATCGGCGCTCCCGTCAGCTCGAAGGTCAGCAGCAAGGCTATGCTCGCCGTTATGTCCTCCGTGGCTATTATCTTCCTCGTCTGCGCGATCTTCGTCCGTGAGGATATCTATATCAGCCTTGGCGAGACCGTATTCCCGCTTTCGCTCGGCTTCCTCGTGCTCTGCGGCCTTTGCACCTCGATTATGTGGGGTTCGATCTTCAACCTCGCTGTTGAGGGACTCGGCAAGTACACTGCAGCTGCTTCCGGTATCTTTATGACCCTGGTCTGCGGCGGCGGTATCATCCCGTTCTTCCAGAATCTCCTTGCTGACAAGGTCGGTTCGATGCAGAGCTACTGGCTCATCATCGGCTGCCTCGCCTTCCTCGTGTTCTACGCACTCGTGGGCTCGAAGAATGTTAACAAAGACATCAAGGTAGACTAAGGATTATGGAGAAGAATTTCGTAGTCGGTGTCGATGTGGGAGGTCAGACCTCCAAGATCGGCGTGGTGGATATCCACGGAACTGTGCTTGAGCAGACCGTGATCCGTACAGATAACGACGAGGATCCCCAGGCTTTTGTGGATGTTCTCGCAGCAGCCATCAAGGACCTTATCAAGAAAGCCGGCAAGGAAGGCCAGATCCGCGGAGTCGGAGTCGGCGCACCCAACGGCAATTTCTACACAGGCGAGATCGCTTTCGCACCGAACCTCGTGTGGGCCGCCAAGAGCGCGGTGCCTTTCAGCAAGATGCTTTCGAAGTCGCTCGACGGACTGAAGGTGGCGTTGACTAACGATGCCAACGCAGCTGCGGTCGGTGAGATGACCTATGGCGCCGCCAAGGGTATGAAGGATTTCATTATGATCACCCTCGGAACGGGCGTGGGCAGCGGTATCGTCATCGGCGGTAACGTCGTCTATGGCCACGACGGTTTCGCGGGCGAGCTGGGCCACACCGCTGCAGTGCGTCACAACGGACGCCTCTGCGGCTGCGGCAAGTCCGGCTGCCTCGAGGCTTATTGCTCCGCAATGGGCGTGGCCCGTACGGCCCGCGAGTGGCTCGAGATGGATCCCGAGAAGCCCAGCGTTCTCCGCGACATCGATAACATCACCTCCAAGGACGTCTACGAAGCGGCGACCCAGGGAGATGAGATCGCAAAAGAGATTTTCAACTACACAGGACGCATCCTCGGAGCATCGCTCGCAGACTTCGTGGAATTCTCCGCACCTGAGGCTATCGTCCTCTTCGGAGGCCTTGCCCGCGCGAAGGAGTTCATCTATCAGCCTACCTACGATTCCCTGAATGAGAATGTGCTTCCTTTGTGGAGGAACAAAGTCCAGCTCCTGTTCTCCAAGCTTCCGGCTTCGGACGCCGCCATCCTCGGCGCCTCTGCCCTTGCCTGGGAACTTTAGTCAGATAGTTTATTTTTAGTTAGTAATATGAAATTCAACAAATGGTTTGTGGCCCTTGCAATGGGCCTTGCAGTCGCAGCCTGCGCACCGAAGGGTGAGGCAGAGGTTGAGGGAGAAGATGTGGATCAGGCTCCCGTAGAGAAAACAGCGAAAGATTTTATTCCCAGCCGTCAGACAGTGAAGGACGTGAGCTACCTGGTTGGTATCAACTTCGGTTCCTTCATCAAGGGATACAATTTCGGCGATCTGGATTATGCCCAGGTGCGCAAGGGTATGGAAGATTTCATCAACGCTAAGGGCAACCAGCGCGACGAGGAATTCACCAAGCAGTTCAGGGTGGATCCCAATATGATGAACGAGCTCTTCAACGAGTATCTTCAGAACAGGCGCAACTACACTCTCTACACCAACAAAGAGAAGGAGGACAAGTTCCTTGCAGCCAATGCGAAGAAGTCCGGCGTGGAGGTTTCTCCTTCCGGTCTCCAGTACAAGATCATTTCCGAGGGTAACGATGTCAGGCCCGCTGACAGGGACACCATCTGGGTAAGGTATCAGGGTAAGCTCCTCGACGGCACTGTGTTCGACGAGACCAAGCCCGAGGCAGACGCAGCGCGTCTCTTCCTCAACCGCGTGGTCCGTGGCTGGCAGGAAGGCCTCGCCCTCATCGGCGAAGGTGGTGAGATCGAGCTCTACGTTCCCGCTAAGCTCGGCTACGGCGACAATGGTCAGCCTCAGGGCGGCATCGAGCCCGGCGCCACCCTCATCTTCAATGTCACCCTCGAGAAGGTTGGCAAGAGAGCTGAGTAATCTTGTTTGGGTCATTCCCGACCCGATCGGGAATCTTAGAAAGTCACCCCCGGCCTCGACCGGGGGTGTTTTTTTGCGCCTTCGGACGGGGACAC
>JAFYIK010000096.1 GCA_017538685.1 Bacteroidales bacterium
CGCGCCCCGCCAGCCGAGTAACCCCCGACGAGCAGAACCTGTCCCGTGTTGTTGTTGTAGCTGTAGTCGCTCCAAGTGGTAGTGCTACCGCCACCAGACAGGCTCTTGGCAAAGATGTCGAAGTTCTCGCCTTTCAGGATGGACTTCATATAGTTCGAGGAGGTCTGCCGCGTGAGCTGACGGAACTCGCCATTGGGGTGGGTGGAGAGTTCGGTGCTGGACGGGAGCCTGTTGCCCTTGTAGATGAAGATTTCCGTTCCGGCCTGCTCCGCATTGCCGCTGTTGCCGAAGAACACGCCCTGAATGAACTCCCACTGGAGATTCCAGAAGTCCTCGACACCCAGCACGGAGACGTTGCAGGAGTCGGCAACGGCATCAGGATCGCTGATGGCAATGCTGCCAGTAGCGTCGCCGAGGCTCTTGGTCTTGCCCGTCTTTTTGAGGGTTGAGCTGGCGTTCACGGTGTCCCAAGAAATCGCGCTGCCGCCGACACCCATACCGATCTGTGCCTGCGCGTTGACGTTGCCGTTGCCTTCGCACATACACATAAAGCAGATCCACCGCCATACGTCGTAGTTCGGCAGGCCCCAGTTCGCACCCATAGCCTGCGCCGCATTCCAGTACCCGGTGATACTCTTGGCAGAGGTGTCGCAGTCAACACCACTACGGCTGACGAGCTTACCGCTCACGATGGAGCCTTTGTAAGCACCGACCACGATGTAGTTGTCGTTGTCCGCGTTGGCGAGGTAGTGCTTGCTGATGGGCTGCTGACTCATCCACAGGTACGGGACGCTGGTCTCGGCATCGACCTGATACAGGAAGTACAGCCTCGGTGCAATAACCACGACGCTGCCTTTGGTTTCGTCAAGGACAGTGCCGTCGGCATACACGCCGCTGTTATTGGGATGGAGCTTCGCCGCCTTGCCGTTGGCATCCATCAGGTAGCGACCGACTTGGCCTTTGTATGCAGCATACGCCGACAGGTTGCCGACGATGCCAAAGTTCGGGGATGTCTGGAGTTCGTCCTTGATCGGGATGCCCCAAGCCACTTCGTGAAGCAGCTCGGACTGACCCTCGTTGATGGCCTCCAAGAACTCCTCGACAGTGAGGCGACGGATGCTGCCGTCAACCTCAACAATGATGGAGTTGGAGTGAAGGATGTCGTGAACGGCATCGGCTTCACCGAGATTTTTATTTGCCATATACTTGGTTGTTTAGATAGTTGTTAACTCGTCCATTCGACCTCGGACACCACCTCAACGTCCTTCTCAACGCCGTCGGCATCGGTCTCGGTCGTGGTGACTTGGCAGGTACAGGTCGCTGCAGCAGTCACGGGCTGCACCGTTTTGAGGATGCTCCAAGAATCCTTGTCCATCACCAGCATCTTCCACATTCCGCTGACGGAAACCTCGGTGTTGGTGCGGACGTTCACGACGTATGCCTGAACATACACCGGGTTGTTCGGCGACACCTCGCGATTGGCGTTGGAGGTCGTGCCGCCGCTGTTCACAAAGCGGTGCTCGACCTGAAAATCGTCGTTCGTGTCGATGATGCGGATTCCGGCGCGATAGACAGGCGTTACGTCACCAGCGGCCTTGTAGAACTCGGCGATAATGAGCTGCGTGCCGTCAACGTCGCCCACGCCCACGGTGATGCTATTGCCAGTTTTCTCGGTCCAGAGCGTATCGTCCTTGTACCACTTCACGACGTAGTTCTGCTGCTCCGTTGCGCCCAAATACAGCTTCGTGGCGATGGTGGTAGATGTTACGGTCGGAGTCAGCTGCTCCGTCGTGGCGTTGACAGTGCCGAAATAGCTGGAAGCACCGACGCTCTGTATCTGAATGTCGATGCTTTTGGTCAGGTTGTATTCAACTCCGGCCACCGTTGCCACGCAGCTATACGTCAGGTTGTCGCTGGCGATGTTGGTAGTGCTGGCCAGATTCGCGATGATTTTCAGTGCGCCAGTGCTGGCCTGCAGCTGGAACTTGCCTGTGGAGTCGGTGGTCCAGCCGCCGCTCGACGCGCCGTTGAAGTTCAGAGCAACACCGTTGTAGCTCCACTGATGGCTACCCAGCGTAACGGCATTGCCACGGGCCGAAGTGACCTGCGGCGTAATGACGGGCTGATTCGCGGCCACGGTCCAGTCCGGGGTGACTACACCCGATGCCGGATCCACGGCCTGAAACAGAGGCACGCCGTTGTTGCCGAAGCTGATGAAGAAAGTGTCCCCGTTGCGGAGACGTTTGACAGTGATACTGCCTTGTGCGCTTAAATTACTCATTGCCAACCCCCCTCCTGCAGGGCTTGTTTGATTTCAGAGGCCGAGTACAGTACACCATCCACGGCACGCACCTTGTCAGCGAGCGTCGGCCCCGGAACGACATTCAACTCCTTCTCGTGAAGGACGATGAGCGCGTCTTTGGTCCGATGCCCGGCGGCATTGATGCCGTACATTGTGGCCTTGCCTCTATTCGCGATTACGTATTGCATAACTAATTGAATATGAATTTGTTTCCGTTTTCATCCGTAAAGAAGTCGCCGTTCTCGTCCACAGCGTACTTGTGCATAGGCTTGATCTCGGTCTCCACGAAGATGTCGAGCCAGTCGTCGTCATACCTATTGCCGATTCCCGTCTTGGCAATCGTGAACAGGGTGCTCTGGCCTTCGTTGTGGACCTGACCCGTAATTGTGGCACTATCCGTTTTCCAGACGATTTTGAGGATGTTGGCCGGGCACTCCACGACGTTGCCGTCGCTGTCACACATCACGGTGTCTAAACGCTGGATGTCGCCGGGGTTGATGCCCGTGCCGTTGGTGGGCCTGCAGTTGTAGTCCTGATACACGCGGTTGACGCTGAACTGGAGCTGCGGCGCGATACGTTCCGAATCGGTGATGATGGCCTTGATCAGGTAGTCTGATTTCGTCACGAGGCGGAGGTCCAGTGTGATGGCCGTCGGCGTGATGGCAACCACTTCGTCGCTGCCCGCCGACAACTCGGTGAAGGAGTTCGGGCCATTGACGCGGAACAGCTTGATGGTGTAGCCGGACTGCATCGCAACTTCTGCCTTGAACAGGGTGACAGGGATCTGCCGCAGGTAGGCGTTCTCGTCCGTGGCGGCGGCTTCCGCAGCACTTGTGGCCGTAATCAGGCCGTGAGCGACCTTGTAATTGTACAGGTGCAGCTTGTCCTTGAACGGGTTGTACTGGATGATCTGGTCGTCGCCGATTGAGAGGCTGTAGGCATCTTCGCTGCTGTCCTCGGTGGAGAGGATGATTTCGTCGGACTTGACCGTGATCTGCGTGCCGAGCCGGGGGTCAGTGAGCACACCTTCAAAATGCAGGGAGAAGGTCTGCGTCGGCAGCACGTTCCTCCTGATGGTGATTGCGCCACGGTAGTTGCCCGCCGTGTTGTCAATCTCATAGAGGTTTGTCCAGTCCTGCAGCGTGGTGATGTCAACTCCGTCCACGTACCACTTCATCTGGGTCAGGATGGAGTTCGCATACTGGTTGTGCCACGACCCGTCGTTGGCGTTGGCCATAATCATCGGCCAGAACTGCGACGGCGTGAGGCTGCGGTCCGGCTCAAACTCGTCAATGGCCGAGTTATACACCTGCAGTGCAGGCGACAGCGGCGTAAGGCATTCCATCGACACCGCCACGTTCAGCGGGGCGTAATCAACCCTTATTCGTGTTTTATTGCTTCTCATAATTGTAGCGTATAATTTGTTGAACTGTCGTCAGGGAGGTAGGCAGTGATAGTGAACAGGGTGCTGACACCGATGCTGCCGAGGTCGGAATAGTTCTGGTTATGCTCGATCAGGATAGTGCCACGGAAGTTTGTCGCCTTGCTGGAGAGGTTCCAAGCCGCGTCCTCCAGCGGCACGCCTGTATCTCTCTCAATGGTCCAGCGCACAACTTGGCTGGTCAAATCATCCCATCCCTTCATAACGGCGCACGTCACAACAAGGCTTTCGCCATAGGCCAGCGTGTCCTGTCCCTGCGTGTCTATCTCCATCCGAAGCGGCAGGTTCTCGAACTGCTCGATAACGCCGC
>JAFYIK010000097.1 GCA_017538685.1 Bacteroidales bacterium
CCTTCGGCCCCTTTGTGCGAGGGTAGTGGTCGGCATCAGCCGACCGGCCGGTCCGGGTATTTGCGCGAGCAAATACGGAAAGGAGAAAAGGCCGCAAGGGGTTTGGGGGAAGGCTTATTCCCCCAGTACTATAGTCCCGGGGGTGGACAGGTCCGCCAACGGCTAACCGCCGACCGCTGGCTATAGCGCTTTCGCGGCGCTCTGACCGGCGAGGTAGCCGGTGCAGAAGGCGGCCTGGAGGTTGTAGCCGCCGGTGTCGCAGTCCATATCGAGGACCTCGCCGCAGAAATAGAGACCGGGCACGACGCGGGATTCGAGAGTTTTCGCGATGACGTCGTCTGTGCTGACTCCGCCGGCGGTGATGACGCAGCGTTCGTATCCGACATAGCCGGCGATGTCGAACTTCCACTCCTTCAGCGCTTTGGCGATGGTGACAAGGTTCACCCACACCTTCGTGTCCGTACGGCCACGGCGCTCGAGCGTCATAACTCCGGGATTGCAGGCGATGAACGCGGGGATGAGTTCCCACGGCATCAGCTTGCCCAGCAGGATGCGGCATTTCTCCTTTTCGTGCAGCCTCGCGCTGCGCGGGTCGTGATCGACCTCCTTCCACAACTCCTTGATGCGCGCGGTCAGCTCGGTCAGATCCACCCCGCTTTTGAGGTCGATCACGACGCTGACGCGCGAGCCGTTGATAAGCGATTTCACGGCCTTGCGGCTGATCTGGAAGCCGATCGGCCCTTCGAGCCCGCCGTCCGTGAAGTCCACGTCGCCGAATTCCTCCTGCGCGACCGTCCCCTCCACCAGCAGCTGCACACCCACGTTTTTCAGCTGAATCCCGCAGAACTTGGTGCCAAGGTCCGCAAGCGGGGTAGCGCGGTCGATATGGAGCTCGCGCGAGTCGGTCTGCTTGTACCCCAGCGGGACGAGCGCGGTGAGCGAGGGGAAGGTGGGGACGATATGGTGCCCGGTGTCCGTGGCCCAGCGAAGCCCGTCGCCGGTGCTGCCGGTCGTGGGATAGCTGAGCCCGCCCGTGGCTATGATGAGCTTTCTGCAGCTGTACGAGCGGCCGTCGGCAGTGGTCAGTTTGAATCCGCCGTCAGCGGCGGCGATCGCGCTGACTTCCGTCTCCGTCTCGATCTTCACGCCCTTGGAGTTGCACAGGCGCACGAGCGTGTCCACCACGTCCGAAGCGTGGTGCGACTCCGGATACGCGCGATCGCCGCGCTCCACCACCGACGGCATTCCGTAGGCCGCCAGAAGATCGATAACTCCCTGGGGCGTAAGATTATAGAATGATGGTTTTACGAAGTTGGCCTTCGAGCGTATGTGTGCGCTGAACTCGTTCCAGTCTTTGAGATTGGTGAAATTGCAGCGGCCCTTGCCGGTGATCATCACCTTGCGGGCAGGGCGCGGCATCTTCTCCAGAAGAGTCACGTTTGTCTCTTTGCCTGCCTGAGCGAGTGTTTCCGCTGCACCATAGGCAGCCATAAGCCCGGAAGCCCCGGCGCCGATCACGATAATGTCTGACTTCATAAACGCAAAAAAGGGAAAGCTATGTACATCGCACCGCTACAACCTCATACCCTTGCTGTCTTCCAACCCTGGGGGAGTTTTGAGGGAGCTGGTCGTGTACGACTTTCCCCGCCGCAAATATACAACTTTTTATTAAATTTGCGTGTATGAAAGAGTTCAAGCACAAAGAAGGAGTCTATATCCCGAACATCGGTATTGACTACCCGACAGACGATCCGACCACGAGACTCGTGGAAGTCAAGGTCCAGGATTCTTCGCAGGGCCGCTGGCAGTTCGACGAGACCTATCCTTATATCGACAACAGCTTCGGCTACAAATTCAACAGGCTGCTGAACGCCCTGCTTCTGAGCACGGTGATTGCGCTTTATCACCGCATCTGCCTGGGGCTAAGGATCGAAGGTCGCGACATCCTTCGCAAATACAAGAAAGAACTCAAGGGCGGTGCGCTCACGGTCTGCAACCACGTCTGGCGCGAGGATGCAGTGATGGTTTTCCACGCCGTGCGCAGGTACTACCGTATGCATATGCCCGTGTACGCGAAACATCTTAATAATCCCGGCTTCTATTGGATGCTCCGCTATATGGGCGGCGTGCCCGTGCCCGAGAGTCTGGCGGGAATGAGGGGCTTCAACTCAGCATTCGAAAGTTTCCACGAAAAGGGCGACTGGATCCACGTCTTCCCTGAAGCCGTGCGTTGGGACTGCTACACCTACATCAAACCCTTCCACAAGGGCACTTTCACGATGGCCTACAATCTGGGCTGCCCCGTCGTCCCGTGCGTCATCACTTTCCGCGAACGCAAAGGCATATTCCGCCTGACCGGAAAGAAACAGATCCCTCTATTTACAATCAGAATACTCGAACCAGTCTTTGCGGATAAGAGCCTCAACAGAAAAGAAGCTGTCAAAGATATGGTGTTGAGGGCGCACGCGGAGATGGAACAGGCCGCGGGCATCATCGAGAATCCCTGGCCTCCTATCTACGAAGATTAATCGTTTTTAGATCGAATCGAAAATCAGCGGGAGGATGTCATCCACGCTGTGGAACTTCCAGATCTTGTCTGCTCCGACCATTATGACAGACATTTTCTTGCCGCCCTTGGCCTGATACTGGGCCATCACCTGACGGCAGGCTCCGCACGGAGTTGCGGGAGTGGCGCAGATGCGGCCCATCACTCCGCCGGCAAGGGCTATGCTCGTCATTGCTTTGTCCGGATAAGATGCGCCTGCGGCAAACATGGCAGTTCTTTCGGCGCAGAGGCCGGACGGGAATGCGGCATTTTCCTGGTTCGCACCCTTCACGATCACGCCGTTTTCCATTCGGACAGCGGCTCCGACATTAAAATGGGAATATGGAGCGTAAGAGCCCTGCATAGCGGAAATAGCGGCTTTTGCAAGTTCTTTGTCCTGCTCTTCGAGATCGTCCAGAGATTTGAATTCCTGGAAAGCGATTTTAATCTCTTTATCTGCCATAATAAGTGATTAGTAACCCCAAATATAGATATTTCTTACAAGAAATCATAATTTGGACTATCTTTGCAGCGGTATGAAGATTTGCATAGGCCTTTCCGGAGGAGTTGACTCCAGCGTTGCAGCTCTGTTACTCAAGCAGCAGGGTTACGACGTGTTCGCTATGTTTATGCAAAACTGGCACGACACCGAAGGCACGCTCCACGGCGACTGCGAATGGGAAGAAGACCGCTTCGTGGCCGAACTCATCGCCCGCAAACTGCGCATACCATTCTACTTCGTCGATCTCAGCAAACAGTACCGCCAGAGGGTTGTGGACTATATGTTCGCTGAATACGAGGCCGGCAGGACTCCTAACCCGGACGTTCTCTGCAATAGCGAAATCAAGTTCGACGCATTTCTTGAGAAGGCGCGTTCTCTGGGCGCGACCCACGTCGCCACCGGGCACTACTGCCGCAAACGTCAGAATCCTGATGGCACATATAGCCTTCTGGAAGGAGTGGATCCCGGAAAAGACCAGAGTTATTTTCTCTGCCAGCTGAATCAGGAGCAGCTTGAGGCTGCGATCTTTCCGATAGGTGACCTTTGCAAAAGCGAAGTCCGCAGGCTCGCAGCTGAAGCAGATCTCCCGTCCGCCGACCGCAAGGATTCGCAAGGAATCTGCTTTGTCGGCAAAGTCGACCTGCCAGTCTTCCTTCAACAGAAACTCGCCAGTGTCGAAGGGGATGTGGTTGAAGTTTTCGATCAGTATTACACTGATTCTGAGAAATATCTGAGAGACCGCGCTCTGCTCTCCAAAGCCAGGGCTGTCGGTCTTCAAGCAATGTCTGCCGATGAGCTGACGGAGCTGTCTACTCCTCTTAATTACAGTGATTTAGTCTTCGAAACTGAGACCTATCGCAGCGGCAAGAAGCACATTAAGAAAACGCGTTATAAGGCTAACCCCTGGGGCGTTATTGCCGGCAAGCACGAAGGCGCGCAGTTCTTCACTCTCGGTCAGCGTAAAGGCCTCGCAATCGGCGGACACGTCGAGCCGCTGTTCGTCATCGCGACCGATGTTGCTGCGAACCGCGTCTATGTGGGCGAGGGCGAGGCGCATCCGGGCCTTTTCCGCTCGTGCGTACGTTTCCCGCTCGAGAGCCTGCACTGGCTGCGGCCTGGCATTGGCTTGCGAGATGGGCAGACCCGCCGCTTCCGCGTCCGCCTGCGCTACCGCCAGCCGCTTCAGATAGCTACTGCCATCGTCCGCGGCTCGAACCTGTTCGTCCTCTTCGACGAACCCCAACGCAGCGTCACCCCAGGCCAGTTCGCTGCCTTCTACGCAATGCCCGAAGAAG
>JAFYIK010000098.1 GCA_017538685.1 Bacteroidales bacterium
ACCCTCGGTCTGATAGAGGGAGGGGCCCACGAAGTGGGAGGGTGAGCGTCGCGAAGTCGACGCGAAGGTCGCAGGGATGGGGCATATGATTCTAACCAATTAGGCAAGAATGGACAGGAACGAAGCAAAAGCCAGGATTGAGGAACTGAGGGCTGTTTTGTGGGAAAACAGCAGGAAGTACTATGTCGAGAACGCCCCGACTATGTCGGACTTCGACTACGACCACCTGATGCGCGAACTAGAAGACTTGGAAAACGAGTTTCCGGAGTTCTACAGCCCCGACTCCCCCACCCAGCGGGTCGGTTCCGACCTCGAGGACGGTCCTTCGCAGCAGGGCTTCGTTCAGCGTGAGCACCGCTATCCGATGCTCTCTCTTGCCAACACCTACTCCCGCGAGGAAATAGAGGAATTCGCGGCCAGGGCGGACAAACTGCTCGAAGGCCGCGAATTCTCATATTGCTGCGAGCTGAAGTTCGACGGCACAAGCATCTGCCTGACCTACAAGGGCGGCAAACTCGTACGCGCGCTCACGCGCGGCGACGGCCATATGGGCGATGATGTCACCGAAAACGTGATGAGGATAGCCAATATCCCCCACGAACTGAAAGGAGACTATCCCGACGAATTTGAAATCAGGGGCGAAATCCTTATGCCGTACTCGTCGTTCGACCATCTCAACCAGCAGCGCCTGGATGCCGAAGACCAGCCTTTCGCCAACCCGCGCAACGCCGCGTCGGGCTCGCTGAAGCTGCAGGATCCCGACGAAGTGGGCCGCCGCGGCCTGTATTGCACCCTGTACCATATTCCGGCCCAGAGCCTCGCTGACGACTCGCTCTCCAGCACGCACAGCGGCCTTCTGCAGAAAGCCGTCTCCTGGGGCCTTCCCGTGTCTGAATACAACAAAGTCTGCCACGGCATAGACGAAGTCCTTGAGTTCATCGACTACTGGGACACGGAGCGCAAGAAACTCCCCTACGCCACTGACGGCATCGTCATCAAGATAGACGAACTGGACTGTCAGAGGGAGCTCGGTTACACGGCGAAATCACCCCGTTGGGCCGTCGCCTACAAGTTCAAGGCCGAACAGGCGCTGGCGAAGGTGCTCTCGATCGACTACCAGGTCGGGCGCACGGGCGCAGTGACCCCGGTCGCGAACCTCAGCCCGGTGCTTCTTTCCGGCACGGTAGTGAAGCGCGCGACGCTCAACAACGCGGACCAGATGGCCATCCTGGACATACGCATAGGCGATATGGTCTATGTGGAGAAGGGTGGCGAAATCATCCCGAAGATCACGGCCGTGGACCTTACGAAGCGCCCCGCGGACTCACAGCCCGTCGAATTCCCGGTCGAATGCCCGGACTGCCACACTCCCCTGCGAAGGGGCGAGGGCGAAGCGAAGTGGTTCTGCCCGAACACGGACGGCTGTCCGATGCAGATCAAGGGCAGGCTGCTGCACTTTATGAGCCGCAAGGCGATGAACATAATCGCCGGCGACGCCACGGTGGACCAGCTCTACAACCTAGGCCTCGCGCACACTCCCGCGGACCTCTACGACCTCAAGGCGAGTCAGCTGATGACCCTCGAGGGCTGGAAGGAAAAGTCCGCCAAGCGCTTCATCGACAGCCTTCGCGAGTCGGTGAAGGTGCCTTTCGAGCGCGTGCTCTTCGCCCTCGGCATACGCTATGTGGGCGAACAGACCGCCCGTGAGGTGGCCCGCCATTTCGGCGACATAGACGCGATAGCGGCCGCAAGCGAGGAAGAACTCGCAGCAGTGAAGGACGTGGGGGACGTGATCGCCGGCAGCATCTTCGAGTATATGTCGGACGCCCGCCACGCCATCGAAATCCAGCGCCTGCGCGGCTACGGCCTCAAGTTCGCCGTGGACGGCGGAGCGCAGAGCGTGCTTTCGGACGCGCTCAAAGACAAGACCATTGTGGTCTCCGGCAACTTCTCGTGCAGCCGCGAGACCCTGAAGGACCTCATCGCACGCCACGGCGGCCGCAACTCCGGCTCCGTGAGCGCGAAGACGTCCTTCCTCCTCGCCGGCGTCAAACCCGGCCCCGAAAAAGTGAAGAAATGCCAGGAACTTGGCATCAGGATAGTGAGTGAAGACGAATTCTGGGAGATGCTCCCCGAAGGAAGCAGAATCGATTCGTCCGACGAGTCGGAACCGACTCTATTTTAGCAGTGTATGAAATCCACGGAGTTTACGCAAGAAGATTACGACCTCATCCGGAAGGAGTGGGAAACCCTGGCCGTTCCGGCCAAGGCGCGCTGCCGCACCGAGGATGAGTTCAAGATAGTCCAGAAGGCCTTCGAGTTCGCTAACGAGGCGCACAAAGACGTGCGCAGGCGTTCGGGCGAGCCGTATATTATTCACCCTATCGAGGTGGCGAAGATAGTGGTCTCGGACATAGGCCTGGGTTATAAGTCGATCGTGGCCGCCCTGCTGCACGACGTGGTGGAAGACACGGAGTACACCGTGGATGACATAAAGAACCTCTTCGGCTCGAAGGTGGCTTCGCTGGTGGACGGCCTGACTAAGATGAAGAACGTCCTCGACGACGAAGACCGCACCAAACAGAACGGCTACCAGTCCGAAAGCCTCCAGGCCGAGAACTTCAAGAAGATACTCCTCACTATGAACGACGACGTGCGTGTGGTTCTCATCAAGTTGGCCGACCGCCTGCACAACTGCCGCACGATAGAGTTTATGCCGGAGCACAAGAGGGACAAGATCCTCAGCGAGACTATGTACCTCTTCATCCCGCTTGCGCACCGCCTGGGTCTTTATAGCATCAAGTCCGAGATGGAGAACATCTGGCTCATCTACAAAGAGCCGGAGGACTATGCCGAAATCAAGGCCGAGACCCTCGCCAAGGTGGACACCACCGGCCGCCAGATAGACGCCTTCATCGCCCCTATAGAGGCAGCCCTCAAGGCTGAGGGATACAACTTCACCATCAAGAAGAGGATCAAGACCCCCTACTCCATCTGGCATAAGATGCGCACAAAACACGTCACCTTCGACCAGGTCTACGACCTCTATGCCGTGCGTATAGTCTTCGATCCCAACTCCGACGACCCCGTGAAGGAGCGCAAGCTCTGCTACGACATATTCAGCACCATCACCAGCCTCTACCGCTATCAGCCCGACCGCCTTCGCGACTGGATCAAGCAGCCGAAGAACAACGGCTATGAAGCGCTGCATTGCACCCTTATGAGCAAGAGCGGCATCTGGGTGGAGGTGCAGATCAGGTCCAAGCGTATGGACGACATAGCCGAAAGGGGTATCGCCGCGCACTGGGCCTACAAACGCGACGGCTACATATCCGAGAACGACAGCGAGATGGACAAATGGCTGGAGAAGATCCAGGACATCATCAAGAACCCCGATCTGGGTTCGCTCGAGATGCTGGACGTCATCCACCAGGACCTGCTGGCCTCGGACATAGTCGTTTTCACCCCGAAGGGCGAGCAGCGCACGCTGCCTTCCGGAGCCACGGCCCTGGACTTCGCCTACGCCATCCACACCAAAATAGGCGAGCACGCCATCGCAGCGAAGGTGAATATGAAGCTCTGTTCCCTTCCGCACGTGCTGCACCAGGGCGACCAGATCGAGATAATCACTGCCCAGAACGCCTTCCCGCTGCTGGGATGGCTGGATTTCGTGGTGACCCGCAACGCGAAACGCAAGATTCTGGACTACTTCCGCGACCACGACCCCGAGATACTCGCCAAGGCGGAAGATATAATCGAACTCAAGAACGGCCATCAGACCCAGGCCGCGCGCATTATCATAAATGAAGGCATCAGATACATAATCGCCTCCTGCTGCAACCCTATCCCGGGCGATCCCGTGGTCGGTTTCACCAACCCCGACGGTTCCATCACCGTGCACAAAAAGACCTGCAGGGTGGCGGACAGCCAGGCCAGCACCAGGGGCGACAAAGTCACGGTCCCCCGCTGGGTGAACGCGGCCCACGTCACCGACTTCCCCGTGAAGATTTCCCTCAGGGGAATCGATCGCGTGGGTATGCTCAGCGACATCACCCAGCAGATTTCCAACTCGATGGGAATCAATATGCGCAAGCTTGTCCTGGGCTGCGAGGGCGGCATCTTCGAGGGCACCATCGAACTGTTCGTGGGCGACCGCGACACCCTTGAGAAGCTGATTTCTTCGCTAAGCCGCATCGATGGCATACAAAGTGTAGTAAGAATGGATCTATGATGGGAAAGCTCAGGAACCTTACTCCCCTTCTGATAGCCGTGGCCGCACTGGTCCCGACCTTCTTTATGCATTCCTGCGCCAACACCACCCAGTCGCCTTCCGGCGGTCCGAAAGACACCATCCCCCCGGCGTTGTACTGGACTAAACCTGTCCCCGGCTCAGTGAATATCCCCACCCACGGCGCGAAGTTCGAATTCGGCTTCGACGAATACGTGAAGGTGAAGACTGCGACCAACATCTTCCTGTCGCCTCCCCAGAAGAAAGTTCCCAAATCGAAGATCCAGGGCAAGAGCGTGATAGTATGGTTCGAGGAGGACCTCCTTCCGAACACCACCTACACCCTGAATTTCACGGACGCTATCGCGGACAACAACGAGGGAAATATGTTCCCCGGTTACGCCTATGTCTTCTCCACCGGTCCGGTGATCGATTCGCTTATGATTACGGGCACCGTGCTGGACTACAACACTCTCCAGCCTGCGAAAAACGCCACGGTGATGCTCTATAAGGACCATTCGGATTCGGCGGTGTTCAAGTCGAGGCCCGCGGCGGCAGTAAAGACCGACGACTGGGGCTATTTCGCACTCCCTTATCTGGAGGACACCCTTTACAGGATCTACGCCATAAAGGACGAGAACAACGACAATATGTACCAGATGGAGACGGAGCAGATAGCGTTCATCGACTCCCTGATCCATCCGGTGACTGTCGTCAACGACACCCTCAAGGAGCTCCAGAAGTACGATATGAAGGACACCCTCGAGTGTCGCGCACGCGAGAGCCAGTACACACTCAAGCTGTTCAAGGAAGAGCCCACCCGTCAGTTCCTGAAGAACCACGGCCGCACGGCGGAGCGCTACGCCTTCGTCTCGTTTATGGCCAAGGACGCCTGGATCGACTCGCTCTGGATAAAGGGTTATAAAGCCGACAGGCTCATCACCCAGTTCAACCTCCGCCAGGACAGCCTCGAGATCTGGATCAACGACCGCAGGCCCGTGCCCGACACGCTCCAGATCTACGTCAACTACCGCAAGACCAACGACTCCACCCAGGTCCTCGAGCCGGTGGTGGAGCACTATCCCCTCTTCATCGAGGGCGCCCTGCCGCGCAAGCAGAGAAACGATTACAACTACCGCAAGAACCTCAAGCACGAAGACACCATCTGCGTGTTCAAGCTCGAGGCCCAGCCGGATCTGGTCGAACAGGAAGGCTTCAGCCTGACCTTCACCTATCCCATCATTTATGAGAACTTCGATTCGGTCAAGTTCCATTACCTGAATCCCAAGCAGAAAGACATCAAGGGCGAGTTCACAGTCACGCGCGACACCCTGGACCTCCGCAAGTACAAGCTGATGCCGAAGGAAAAACTCCTTCCCGGCTACGAATACTTTATGAAGGTGCCTCACAGGGCTTTCCGCGACATTAACGGCTTTTACTCGGACAGTACGGAGGTGAAAGTAAGCCTTCCCACCGACGAAAAACTCAGCACGCTCATCGTTAATCTCGAGGGCGTCAGCGGAAGGCTGATAGTGGACCTTCTGAACGAAAAGCGCGACAAGGTCCTCAGGACCTACACTGTCAGCGAGAACGGCGAACTTGTCTTCCCTTACCTGAAGAAAGGCAAGTACTCGATTCGTATCACCGAGGACGTGAACTGGAACTCTATGATCGACACCGGCGACCTCCTGTCGCGGAAGATGCCGGAGAACGTGAACTTCTTCAAGATGGACGACGGCCAGGAGTACATCGACATCCCGGAGGCCGTGGAATTGAGTCAGACGATTAATGTTCCTGATTTGATAAAGCAGTGAGTATGAAGAAGTTGGTGGCATTGATCGCGTTTTTCGCTTCAACTGTCCTGTATGGGCAGTACTTCGAATCGGAGATAGCCGTACCCCTGGACACGAACGCTGTTGTCCGCCAGGAGGTGTATCTGGACACCGTGCAGATCAAGGTGCCGCCGATCAACAATTACTCTTCGATAGGTGTGAGTTTCGGCGTGACCTCCACTTATATGCAGTTGAACCCTACCGTGTTCCGCCAGCACCATACCTACTACCCAGGTTACGGCTCCATACGCTATACGCATTATGAGAAGATGTTCGACTATCTTCCCTACTTCGGCTGGCAGATAGGGGTCGAATTCGGCCACGAAGGCTACCGCGGCAGGAAGGAAACGGACAGATACTACAAAGAGAGGTCGCAGAGGATAAAGATGCAGGTGGTGGAAGTGCCTTTCCTCGCTATGATCCACTACGACACGCGCTGGCTCAAGTTCTTCGGCGAGGTGGGTCTCTACGGCGGTTACCGCCTGAACATAGAGCGCTTCGGCGACTATGTCGACGAAAACTACCGTTACGAGTGGTACGACAGCGACCGCAGAATAGACTATGGCATCCAGGGCGGTTTCGGAATGGGCGTATTCCTCGGACCGGTCGAGCTCTTCGCTATGGCCCAGATCCGCTATGGCTGGTCCAGCATCTTCGATCCGGACAATCAGTATCCCGAGGGTTCAGGCCACGAAGATTTGAACAAATACTACTGGCGTTTCGCCTATCCCTTCGACTACATCTTCTCGGCGGGTGTGAACATCCCGCTAGGCAAACGCTACGGCAAGACCCGCCAGGACCTTAAACGCGAAGCATACGAAATAGTATATGGCACGGACAAGGCTAAGCACCAGTGAGGTAAGAATAGGCTCTGAACCCCTTCTTCTGGGCGGCACGAACCCCATCGTCGTCCAGACTATGTGCAATACGCACACCTTCGACGAAGAAGGCACCCTCGAACAATGCCGAAGGATGGCGGCTGCGGGCGCTCAGATGATACGTATCACCGTGCCCGGCGTGCAGGATGTGCCGCACATCCGCGCAATACGCGAAAAGCTGCGTTCTGAGGGGATTATAGCCCCGATAGTAGCAGACATACACTTCTCCTCCGCCACGGCCCTGGAAGTGGCTCCGTTCGTCGATAAAGTCAGGATCAATCCCGGCAATTTCCATAAAGACCACGAAAAGGCGCGCGAGCAGTTCGCCGCCCTTATCGCGATATGCAAGCGCAGCGGCACGGCCATCCGCATAGGCGTGAACCACGGCTCGCTCGGAGCTTACATAACCGAGCGCTACGGCAACACGCCGGAGGCGATGGCAATCGCCGCGATGGAGTGGGTGCGTATGTGCTCCGAGGCCGACTTCGACCAGGTAGTGGTGTCGCTGAAATCATCGAACACCGTCACTATGGTCCAGGCCTACCGTAACCTCGTGCGTATGATGCAGGCTGAGGGCAAGATCTACCCTCTCCACGTCGGAGTGACCGAAGCCGGCAACGGCGACAGCGGCCGCATCAAGTCCTGCGTGGGCATCGCTACCCTGCTGGAGGAAGGCATAGGCGACACGATACGCGTGTCCCTGACCGAGGATCCTGTCAACGAACTGCCGGTGGCGCAATATCTGGCCGCACGCTACAGCGGCTGCGCGATGCCTGAGCTCCCCGAGCGCGAGCTGCAGATGCTGGATGCCGCCTGCACCTGGGGCCCCAAGCTTATGAACCGCGAAATCGACGAGATCCCGGACACCGTGGATCCTTACCTCCGCGACGAAATAATGCAGGCCGCGCGGCGTCGCTTCTACAAACCCGAGTACATCGCCTGCCCCGGCTGCGGACGCACTATGTACGACCTTCAGAAAGCCTTCGAGGAGGTGAAAGCCAAGACCGCAGGCCTCAAGGACATAGTGATAG
>JAFYIK010000099.1 GCA_017538685.1 Bacteroidales bacterium
ATCCTTTATAAGGCCTTCGATCTGAACCCTCAGCTCGGAGGCTTTTTCAGAATTCAGATCGTCGATGGGCAGGTGGAAACGGAACCTCCAGTGGTGGTTCGGATCCGCCGGCTGGTTGACGCGTTCGTTCTCGAAGTCCTTGCGGCGCAGGCCCTCGTCCAGACCGACCCAGTCCTGAAGCGGGAAGATAGCCAGCATACAGGCTGAATTCAGATGATCCCACAATATCCGCCTGAGGTCCCAAGGAGCGAGGTCGCCCTTGCCGGCCTCGGCGTTCTGCATACGCAGGGTGGCCATATCGTGGCTGGACGTTGCGCAGACGCTGAGGTACGGCCACTCGCGACCTTTATCCATCTGGACCATCTCAAGCGACAGGATCTTCCAGTGGTCCATCACGCCTGGCACGCAGTCCGGCACCATTCCGAGGTCCTCGCCGCAGGCAAGCATTCCGCTTGCGCAGAGCAGCTCGGGGAGCTTGCGCTCGGCGTTGCGGCGCCAGAACTCGTCGTGACGATGGTAGAAGAAGTCGATATAGAGCTTGTCGAAGCGTTCTTTCTCCGCGTCGCTGAGTTTGCTGGTGTCCGGGGTGATCAGCGGCTGGTAGCAGCCGGGATGGCGCGGGTCTTCGTGGAACAGGCCTTCGCGCGGCAGGCGCATAAAGTAGATGTCCTCGGCGCTATACGGCATAGCCGGGTTGAAGTGGCCCATAAGGCCGCTTTTGTACTCCACTGGAATCTCCCAGATGCGGAAGAAGCCGAGGATATGGTCGATGCGGAATGCGTCGAAGTACTGGCTCATCTTCTTGAGGCGGCTCTTCCACCAGGCGAAGTCGTCCTTGGCCATCTCATCCCAGTTGTAGGTGGGGAAGCCCCAGTTCTGGCCGTCCGTGCTGAAGAAATCCGGCGGTGCGCCCGCGCTCGAATCGAGGTTGAAGAGCTCCGGATGGAAGTGTGCGTCCGCGCTGTCGCCGCTTACACCGATGGGGAGGTCGCCCTTGAAGGAGATTCCCTTCGAGCGGGCGTAGGCCACCTCTTCGCTCAGCTGCTTGTCCAGGTGGTACTGGATCCAGCGGTGGTAGTCGGGCTCATTCTTGTCGCGCTTGGCGCAGAATTCCACGTATTCATCAAGCCAGTAGGCGTTCTCCTTGCAGAACTTTTTGTAAGCCGCTGAAGCAAGATCTTTTGCGCCGTGGTCTTCGAAGGCCTTGCGGACAAGCGCCATCTTCGCCTTGAACACGCGGGGATAATCGATCTCCGGCAGGTCGTTGAGGGCCTTCTGCTCCTTCTTGAAGGCAGCGTCCTCCTTGATGCCGAGGTCCTGGAGGTGGATGTAGAGCGGATGCAGACCGAAGCTGCTCACGGGGCTATACGGATACGAATCCTTCCACTCTCCCTTGCGGGTGGTGTCGTTGATGGGAAGCAGCTGGATGAGGCACTGACCGGTGCTGACTGCGAAATCCACCAGCGGCCTGAGGTCGCGGAAGTCGCCGATGCCGAAATCGCGCTCCGTGCGGAGCGAGAACACCGGCACGGCAATGCCCGCGCCCCTGAATCCGGGTCTGTCGAACTTTTCCGCGATGTGCTTGCGCGGGAACGGGCAACCCCACACGGGGCAGTCGATCCACGAGTCGTGGATGGTGGCCGTCTTCGCGCCCGCCTTCACCTTCGTGCTATGGTTTGTCCACTCCACGCGGAGAATCAGGCCGTCCTGCATCACCACGTAGGAATAGTCTTCAAGCGCCTTGGCAGGGACGTCTCCGACCGTCACGGTCCACACATCGCCTTCACCCCAGTTCATAGGGTATTTCTTGTCTGCGAGAACCAGCGTGAGGCTCTCGCCCCAACGGGTATGATACTCAATTGAAAAGTTAACTTTCATATTATTGTTCAGGATTAAACTGCAGAATCATAAAGTCTTTTTCGTACATATTCATCGCGTTCGGATAGATCATCTCGCCCGTGATAATGTTGGTCCAGGTCCCTTCCGGGAGCGCGTCCGTCACTTCTTTGTAGTCGGCCCAGGGAATTTGCACTCCTTCCTCGCCGTTGTTGATGTAGACGAACACCACGTCCGACATATCCGGCAGATAGCGGAAATATGCATATGTGTTGTCCCTGCGCAGGAAGTGCTTCATCGAGCCTTCGGTAACGGCTTTGCAGCCCTTGCGCCAGTTGAAAAGAGTCTTGAAATAGTCGTGCATATCCACTGCGGCGGAATCCGACTGCCAGTCGAGAGGAAAGTCGATACGCAGGCCGCCGTGGCCCTGGCTGCGGTCTTTGCTGACGGCGCCGAGTTCGTCGGCATAGAGCACCTGCGGGATGCCGGGCAGCGTCGCGACCAGCGCCATAGCAGCCTTCACGCGGTATTCATCCCTGCCCAAGCAGTCCGCGATACGCTCCTGGTCGTGGTTGCCGGGGAACACCAGGACGTTGTCCGGATCGGCATAGAACTGCCTGTCCGCCATACAGTCGTAGACGCGCACCATTCCTTCGTTCCAGTTGACGCGGCCATTATAGTTCAGCGCCTCAAGGATTGCGGTCTGAAGCGGGAAGTCCATAACGGCCGGCAGGTTCGAGTCGAAGCCGTCGCGGTTCAGCGCACCGGCCTGCCAGTAGACGAGCTGAGGCACGTTGTTGGTCCACACCTCGCCCACGATGTTGATGTTCGGATACTCGTTACGCACCGCAGCGCACCATTCGCTCATCGGGTATTTCTCGTTATACGGATATGTGTCCACGCGCAGTCCGTCCAGATCCGCCCATTCGACCCACCAGATAGCCCACTGCTGGAAGTAGCGCAGCAGGAACGGGTTATCGAGGTTCATATCCACCATCGCGCGGTCGAACCATCCGCCCTCGAAGTTCTCGCGGTCGATTACCGCGGCGTAAGGGTCGTTCTGGGTGCTGAAAGCGCAGTTGGAGTGAGTGTACTCCGGCCACTGATGCACCCAATCCTGAAACGGAAGGTCCTTCATCCACCAGTGCGTGTCGCCGCAGTGGTTGGGGACTATGTCCATAATCATTTTTATCCCGTGTGCGTGCGCGTCCTGCACCAGCGCGCGATAGTCTTCGTTGGTGCCGAAGCGGCTGTCGATATGGTAGTAGTCCGTGCAGGCGTAGCCGTGGTAGCTCTCGCGCACTACGTTGTCTTCCAGCAGCGGGGTGTTCCAGAGCGCGGTCACGCCCACGTCCTGCAGGTATCCCAGTTGACTGCGGATGCCGGCGATGTCGCCTCCGTGGCGGCCGAAAAACTCATCGGGCGCAGCCTTCTCGAAGGTGTCCGGAGTGCTG
>JAFYIK010000012.1 GCA_017538685.1 Bacteroidales bacterium
GCATATATTCAGTTGAAACGCCCGGCGAAGGCGCGCTATGTGCGCTACCGCAATGTCGCGGTTTCGGCGCCTTATCTGGCTCTTTCGGAGATCAGGGTATTCGGCCTGGGCAGCGGCTCGGCTCCCTCGGCTCCTTCAGACGTACAGGCCGTTCGCTGCGAGGACAGGCGCGATGCGCTTATCAGCTGGAGTCCTGTTGCAGGCGCGCAGGGATACAACGTCTACTGGGGCATAGCTCCGGACAAGCTCTACAGCACCTGGATGGTCTATGGCGAAGACCATCTGCTGCTTCCTTCGCTTTCCGCGGATCAGGAATACTGGTTCGCGGTGGAGGCGTTCAACTCGTGCGGCGTGTCCGAGCTGGCGCGCGCACAAGCGCATTAGGATATTTCGAAGGGTTTCGTTATATTTGCGACGCATTAACACAAAACAGGCCTTTTGTTTAAAAAATCGACCTTCATTCTGCTAGTTGCCGCATTCGCGGCTTTAGCTCCCTCCTGCGGCCCCCGCAGGGTCGGTGTCAGTATATCCGACGAAGCGTTGCTCGATACCGTCCAGCGGCAGACTACCCTCTATTTTACAGATTTCTCCGAGCCGAACACGGGTCTGGCGCGTGAGCGTTCGAACGACACATTTGGAGATATAGTCACTACGGGCGGCTCCGGCTTCGGGATTATGGCCATAATAGCCGGAATGGAGAGGGGATACCTCAGCCGTGAATATGGCATCTATCTTTTCGACAAGCAGCTTACTTTCCTTGAGAAATGCGAGCGCTTCCACGGTATGTGGGCGCATTGGTACGACGGCAACACCGGCGAAGTGCGTCCGTTCAGCAAATACGACGACGGCGGAGACATAGTGGAGTCGGCTTTCCTGGCCCAGGGCCTCCTCACGATGAGGCAGTACTTCAAGGAAAGCGCCCCCGAACTCGCCCGCAGGGCGGATGAACTCTGGCGCGGGATGGAATGGGACTGGTACACTCAGGGCACGGATTCCCTCTACTGGCACTGGTCCAAGAACTACGGCTGGAAGATGAACCACCGCATAAAAGGCTACGACGAATGCTTTATCGCTTACGTTCTGGCGGCTTCTTCTCCCACCCACAAAGTCGGACGCAAGGTCTACGAAGCCTGTTACAAGAATTCTCCTTATTACTACAACGGCAAGTCTTACTACGGAATTCCCCTTACTATAGGAATGGAGTACGGCGGGCCGCTTTTCTTTACCCATTATTCCTTCCTGGGGCTCGATCCGCGCGGGCTCTCGGACGGCCTGACCGATTATTATGAAAGAGGCCGTGCGCACGCGCTGATCCACTACAATTACGCAATAGAGAATCCCAAGGGCTGGAAAGGCTATGGCGCGGACCTGTGGGGCTTCACCTCTTCGGACGACCCCAAGGTGGGCTATTGCTCGCATCATCCGGGCACGCCGGACGAGAACGGCACCGTGTCGCCGACTGCGGCAATATCTTCCATAGTGTACACCCCTGAAGAGTCGCTCAAGTGTATGCATCATCTCTTTGAAGACCTGGGAGACGAACTCTTCGGCCCTATGGGCTTCTACGATGCCTATAACCCTTCTATGCCTGCTGACAAGCAGGTTGTCCGCAGCTATCTGGCCATAGACCAGGGCCCGATTGCGGTGATGCTTGAGAACTACCGCAGCGGCCTTCTCTGGAAGCTCTTTATGAGCGCTCCGGAGGTTCGCGAAGGACTCGATGAATTAGGATTCACAATTAATAACCAATAAACCAAGAAATGAAGCGTTTAGCAACTATTCTAGCCTTGGCGCTGATTTCTGCGGCGGCTTTCGCCCAGACAATCACCGTCACGGGTACCGTTGTCGACGACCAGGGCTGGCCTCAGATGTCGGCCGGAGTATTCGAGAAGGGTACCACCAACGGCACGGTCACGGACCTGGACGGCGCCTACACCATCAAGGTGCCCGCCAACGCGGTCCTCGTCTTCTCCTTCTACGGTTTCAAGGACGTTGAAGTCCCCGTGGACGGCAAGACAGTGATCGATGTCACGATGTACCCGGATAACCTTCTCCTCGAGGAGGTGGTGGTCGTGGGTTACGGCACACAGAAAGCTAAAGACCTCACTGCCCCTATCGTGAACGTGAAGGGCGAGGAACTCAGCAAGCAGGTCGCTGCGAACCCGATGAGTGCCCTCCAGGGTATGGTCAGCGGCGTGCAGATCACCCAGAGCGGCGCGCCTGGCGCAGGCCCTTCCGTGAAAATCCGTGGTGTCGGATCCATCGGCGACTATGCCAACCCGCTTTATGTCGTGGACGGCGCGTTTATGGACAACATCGACTTCCTCTCGAGCTCCGATATCGAGAGCCTGACCGTGCTCAAGGACGCATCTGCGGCTGCCATCTACGGTGTGCGCGCAGCTAACGGCGTCATCCTCGTCACCACCAAGAAAGGTGCGACGGGCAAGGTCAGGGTGGCCTACGACGGCTATGTCGGCGTGCAGATTCCGACCAACATAATGAAGATGGCGAACACTGAGCAGTATGTGGAGATGTATAATCTCGTCTATTCTGAGGCTCCGAAGAGCGTGGACTCTTACGGCGGAGTCAGCACCGACTGGTATGCCGAACTCGTGCATCCTGCCCTGACCCACAGCCATTCACTCGATCTTTCTGGCGGGAATGACGCTACCAACTATTCGGTGGGTCTGAGCTACTTCTACCAGGACGGTATTATGAACTACTGCACGAACGACTACAACCGTTTCAACCTCCGCGCCCGCCTGGATCAGAAAATGACTGACTGGCTGAAGGTCGGCGTGAACACGGTGGTATCCCGTTACGATAAGAACAATCCGAATTCGGGAGTTTACTACCAGGCGTTCGTCAATCCTCCTGTCTACGGAGTTTACAGCGACGCCAACGTGGACGCCTATCCGGTGGCTTTCGATTCCCCTCAGCGTTACGGCTACAGCAACAGTTTCGGAAATCCCGCTGCTTCTGCATATTACTCGAACAGCACCGACAGGGGCCTGAAGACCGTCTTCTCCGCCTATGCGGAAGCTACAATCACTCCGAAACTCAAGTTCAAGACTTCCTACAACCTCGATTTCAACTTCGCGGACCAGCAGTCTTACACTCCGGAGCACTTTGTGGGAGGTTCGCAGGGAACTTCGGTTTCCAGCCTTTCAAAGACCTACGCCTACGGCACATATCAGATTCTGGACAACACACTTACTTATTCGGACCAGATCGGCGCGCATAATTTCACTGCTATGCTCGGCCAGTCTACCCGTATGCAGTACAACGCCTGGCTCAACGGCAGGGCGGTGAGCGTTCCCGATTTCGACGCCGCATCGAGGTATCTGGTCAACGGCTCCTATCGCAACCAGACCGCTTCCGACGGCGCAAGCCGCTACAACGGCATCTCGTTCTTTGCCCGCGGAACCTATAGCTATAATGAGAAGTACCTTGCCACCTTCACTCTACGTGCGGACGGATCGTCCAAGTATCAGGAAAAATGGGGCATCTTCCCTTCGCTGGGTCTTGGCTGGAACGTCTCAGACGAAGACTTTATGAAGGATCTCCAGGTGCTTAATTACCTCAAGCTCCGCGCTTCGTGGGGTATGCTCGGTAACGACAACGTCCCTTCGAACGACATCAACATCGCCGGTACTTCCGGAGTTGCTTCTTCGGCTGTGTTCGGCGACACCCTCGTGGACGGTATAGGTGCACAGACGGTGTATCAGAACTACCTCAGGTGGGAGGTCGTGACCGAAACCAACATAGGCGCGGACTTCGCGCTGCTGGACAGCCGCCTCTCCGGCGACATCGACCTCTACCGCAGGGTTACGGACAGGGTGGTGTTCCACGCCCCTATCGCTACGGGCGGCGGTGTGGCCTCTCTGCTCGCCAACAACGGCAAGGTCCTCAATGCAGGTGTCGAATTCTCCGTCAGATGGGATGATAAGCTAAGTGAGGACCTGCGCTACAACGTGGGATTCAACGCCACTGTCAACCATAACGAGGTCCTCGCCCTCGAGGGCCGCGACAACATCCCCGGAGCCCTCACGAACGGCGCATATGCCACAATGACTCAGGTAGGTTATCCTATCGGTGCATTCTGGGGCTATCAGGTGGACGGCATCTTCCAGAGCGAGTATGACGCCCAGATGGCTGACGTCACCCAGCTCGACACGGGAGCCGGTTATTTCATTTACCACGATTTCGCGGGAAATGAAGACGGCACCCCGGATGGCAAGATCACTGAAGCAGACCGTGTCTATCTCGGATCGCCGCTGCCGTGGCTGATGATGGGCCTCAATCTCGGTCTGAACTGGAAGAACTGGGATTTCTCGGCTGTCGTCAATGCCAACATTGGCAACAAGATCTTCAACCAGAAGCGCCTCAACAAGCAGGTGTTCCCGGACGGCAACTACGACTACGCTTTCTATGAGAACGCGTGGCGCAAGGATAAGAAGTCTGACACCTATCCTACTCCCAAAGTGCTTACTTCCCAGCTGATGTCCCAGAGCAACAGCTTCTTCATCGAAGACGGCTCTATGCTTCGTATCCAGAACGTCCAGTTTGGTTACACTCTCCGCAACGTGTTCGGAAAGGGCAGCGTCAGGATGTATCTGAGCGCCCAGAGGCCTCTGTCACTCTTCAAGTACAACGGTTTCACCACTGAAATCGGCGGTTCTCCCATCGAAAACGGAATCGACGGCTCATCCGTCTATCCGATGCAGTCTATCTATACCTTTGGTGTAAATATGAATTTCTAGGACTATGAAAGCAAGAATCACAATACTCATAGCAACTGCCCTCGTAGTGGTGTCCTGCTCGGACTTCCTCAACATACGCCAGGAAGCCACGATGCCTTCGTCCGGTCTGGACTACACCAAGACGGAGAACGTCTTTATGCCTGTCAGCGCCGCTTACGCATCTATGCGTCTCGGCGAGGGCGAGGCACAGACTTATGTCGGAGTGATGGAAATCTGCTCTGACGATGCCGACAAGGGGTCGACCGAAGCGGACGGACCTACCGTCGCCCAACTGGACAATTTCACCTATGGCCCGGACAACAATAATGTCGAGTCGATGTGGAATTATTTCTACAACATATCCTCCGCCGCCAACTATGCCATCGAATCGATGGATCCCTTCGAGGAAGCCATAACTTCCGAACAGGGTCTCAAGCAGGTCGCAGAGTGCAGGGGAGAGGCGAAGATCATAAGGGCTTATGCGTACTTTAATCTGGTCCGCCTTTTCGGCAGTGTGCCTATCATAGACAAAACGATGAGTTCCTCGGAACTCGCTTCGATGCAGGTCTCTTCAGTGGAAGATGTCTACACCTTCATCTTCAAGGATCTCGACGACGCCATCGCCGTGGTGCCCGAGTCGTTCAACGACTACAAAGGCAGGTACAACAAGTACACCGCTATGGCCCTCAAGGCCAAAGTGGCTCTCTATCACAAGGATTGGGCGGAAGCTGCCCGCCTGACGGATCTCATCATCGCCAGCGGCAAGTATTCGCTTATGAACCGTTTCAGGGATGCCTTCAACGTGGAGAACGAATACGGCTCCGAATCGCTGATGGAAATCGGAAGCTCCGATCTTGGCCAGACCAACGGCGCTGTGATGCCGCTCTGCTACTATGCCTTCATCCAGGGCCCTCGCGGAAACAAGGAGCCGTTCCAGGGTTGGGGCTATAAAGTGCCCAGTCAGAAACTGATCGATTTCTTCGACGCCCGCAACGACGCAATCCGAAAGAGCGTGACCGTGATGGCCAGAGGAACTATGACGGCCGAAGGTGACTCCATCACCAACAGCTGCACCAATCCCTATTACAACGGAAAGGTGTATGTGCCCACTTCCAACAACACGCGTTCCTTCAACGCTTATGGTCTGGACCACAATATGCGTCTGATCCGTTACGCCGATGTGCTGCTTATGTATGCGGAGGCTATGGCGCATACCCCGGCCTACACGCCCACCTCAGGCTACACCGCCGACGACGCACTCAACGAAGTGCGCGCACGTGCCGGCCTGACTGCCACTACGGCTACCCTGGACAACATCTACGATGAACGGCGTGCAGAGCTTGCTCTCGAGGAAAACCGCTTCTTCGACCTGGTCCGCTGGGGTAAGGCAGTAGAAGTCCTGGGACCTCTGGGATTCACGGCCAATAAGAATGAGCTTTTCCCCATTCCCGCCCCTCAGCGTCAGCTCAATCCCAATCTTCCTGCAACACCCGGATATACTTATTAATCATTTTATAAACCTTTTTAAACACAAAAAGCACAATGAAAAAATTTTTCCTTTTTGCAGCTGTGGCAATGTTTGCATTTGCCGCCTGCGACAAACCCGCAAATGAAGGTGAAGACACCAAGGATAAGACTCCCGAGGTGAAGACCTGCGCAGAAAACCTGGTTGCACATTTCCCGCTTGACTCCGAGACCAACGCCGTGAAGGCCGAGGGTATCACATTCGCTTCCAAGGGAGGCGCCGCCGCTTTCGCCGAAGGTCAGATCGGCAACGGTTATACCAACACCGCCGGCGACAACAGCGAGGCTTATCTGAAGTTCAACCTTGCACAGAATAACCCTATCTCGGCTCTTACCGATGTGACCATCACTATGTGGGTTAAGAACATCGAGGAATTCCAGAAGGGAGGACTCCTTTCCGTGAACGGCAAGATTTTCCCCACTCAGGACTGGCCTTCATTCGTTATGATGTTCGACAACAAGAATGTCGAAGAAGAAACCGGAGCAAAGACCCAGCAGGTCAACGGCCGTATTATGTTCAAGAAAGAGGACGGCAATGAGACCAATATGTGGCTCGACAGCTGGGATCCCGCATTTGCCAAGTACGCCACCTGGTTCCACTTCGCCTACACTTATGTGGCTGAGACCGGTGCCTGGGCCCTCTATGTGGACGGCGTGAAGGTCAAAGAGGCCGAGTTTGGCGACAAGATGCCTTTCGGCGGATGCATTCCTGCCGACGCAGATGCCCTTTATCTTGGCGGCTGGTCTTCCTGGATTGAGAAGTATGCCGGAGCACAGGATTGGATGAGCTTCTTCTCAGGCAGCATCGACGAGATCCGTATCTTCAACAAGGCTCTTACCGAGGACGAGATCAAGGCTCTCCGCAAGGAGGAAGTCGCTATCGCACTTTCGTAATTACTTTTGGCGTCGGGGAGAGGGATCTCCCCGGCGTCCCCAATGAAACGTTTAACACTCATTTTTGCCGCACTTTTGGCGGCTTTCTCCTGCGTAAACGAGAATAATGGACAGGAGCAGGCACCCCGCGCTATGGTCTTGTCCGTAACCCTGGACGGCAAAGAAGTGCTGGAATCCTTCGAACCGGGGGATGTGTCCCTGACTCCTACCCTCAAGTTGGAGTTTTCCAGGGAGATCAAGATAGATCCTGTCTCGGTAGCCTGTCTTTCCTTTACTGGCGGAGATCTTCTGGCCGATGTGGACCCGGACAGTCCGGAGATTCTTGTCCTGCGTCCAGCTCAGGCTCTAAACCCATCCACAAAATACCGTTTCGGCATCTCGAAAGGGGTGGGTTTCGGCGTGGATATAATCGAAGGCTTTTCATTCTCCTTCACGACGGCATACGACACCTCCGACAAATTCCCGCAGATCTCCGACGACGAGCTGTTCGATAAAGTTCAGAAGCAGACCTTCAAGTACTTCTGGGACTATGCCCATCCGACCAGCGGACTGGCGCGCGAGAGGCTTGGTTCGGGGGACACCGTGGCTGCGGGCGGGAGTGGCTTCGGCATTATGGCCATCATCGTGGGCGTGGAGCGCGGCTGGATCGCCCGGACCGAGGGGGCAGCGCGCATACTCCAGATCGCGAACTTCCTCGCTGCCGCTGATCGTTTCCACGGCGCTTGGC
>JAFYIK010000100.1 GCA_017538685.1 Bacteroidales bacterium
GGCTCTCCTTCACCGCCAACCTCGGAGCAAGGCTCCGTCTGCCCGTCCTCAGCTTCATCTCCGTGGGCGCGCTCGGAATCTATCATTTCGATGAGTTGGCACCCTACTGGGATGCACGTGCCGGCCTCACGCTGAGCCCTCTGCGCTTCATCAGCGTCACAGCCAACTACGGAAGGAACACCCAGGGCAATGTGCTCGGTGTCGCAGCCAGCGTCACCCTGCTCTTCATCAATGCCTATGTGGGAGTGGACACCTACGCGAACCGCGTGGGTATCGTCCCCGCCGAGGCATTCGGCATCCAGGGCGTGGAGATTCCCGTCTACGGCGGCGTTCCCGTTCCCATCGATCCTTTCCGCTGCAAACTCACCTTCGGTGTGAACATGCAGTTCGGACAGCGCTATCGCAATTAATCGCTACGCTACTTCAAAAAGAGTCGACCCACAAGGTCGACTCTTTTTTCATACGCTTGCTCTAATTGCTCAGCGCTGTCCGTGATTCACCCCCGCTGCTTCGCAGCTGCCCCGATGGGGCATACCGCCTCCGCTTCGCTCTCGGCGGGTGCCTTCCGGTCGTCGCATCGCTCCTCCCTTACGGCACGGCGGCTGATGCCGCCATCGGCCCTTCGGGCCTCTAATCGTTCTTCGATTCAGCGTCTGAACAGCAACGAACTGTCTCCGTAAGAGAGGAAGCGGTAATCGCGCGCGAGGGCGTAGTCGTAGATGGTGCGCCAGTCGCCGTGGACGAAGGCGGAGACGAGAAGGATGAGGGTGCTTTCGGGCTGGTGGAAATTCGTCACTAGCACGTCCACGAGGCGGAATTGGAAGCCGGGGACTATGATGATACGTGTTCCTACCTTTAAGGCGCTCAGATGACCCTTCTCGAGCCAGGAAACGATGGCCTGCAGCGCTTCCTCGGTCGAATAAGAATAATCGCGGGTATATGGAGCCCACTGCGGCACGTCTTCGGGCGTGCCGTTTTCGATTATGCCGACTCCCACATAGTAAAGCGATTCGAGGGTGCGGACGGAGGTTGTGCCCACGGCGACCAGTTTACCCTTGCGTGCGAGGAGTTTTTTGAGGAAGTCGAGGGTCACTACGAAGGGTTCGCGGTGCATAGGGTGATCCGCCACGTTCGAGGACTTCACAGGCAGGAAAGTGCCCGCGCCGACGTGGAGGCAAACATTCTCTATATCAATGCCTTTATCCTTGATTGCCTGAAGTACTTCTTCAGTAAAGTGCAGACCTGCTGTGGGGGCTGCCACCGAGCCGCGGATGTGGGCGTAAAGGGTCTGGTAACGCTCCACGTCGAGGGCTTCGGTCTCACGATTCAGGTACGGAGGAATCGGCACCTGTCCGCAGAGCTCCAGCACCCTGCTGAACGGCTCTCCACCGTCCCAGCTAAACTCCACGACGCCCGTCTGGGCTTCCCTGGAAACCAGCTTTGCCCTGAGGTTCATCTTCGATATCTCCGCCTCGCAGCCTTCAGGTATGTCGTAGCTCAGCAGATCGTCCTTCCAGCGCTTGGAATTGCCTATCACGCACTGCCAGGAGCACGATTCAGTGGCAGCAAAGGCGGTGTTGTACTCCACGGGATCCACGGGCTGGAGGCAGAAGATCTCTATCTTCGCTCCGGTCTCCCTGACGAAGTGCAGCCTGGCGGGAACGACTTTAGTGTCGTTGAAGACCATCAATGAGCCTTCAGGAAGGAATTCAGGAAGTTGGGAGAACACTTTGGTGTCCACCTTACCGTCTTTGTATATAAGGAGTTTCGAGGCATCCCTGCGGGGCAGGGGATATTTCGCTATCCTCTCATCAGGAAGCGGATAATTATAGTCCTCTATATGTATTTCTGGAATCATACTTTTAGTATAGCGAACAGCTGTGTCCACCATAACTCTATCATTCCGAGGGTGGCTAGGGTCGCCGGGTGGATCACAGCTGCTTCGCTTATTTCAATTTAGATGCAAAGATAATCACGAGCGCGGAATTTTTGAAATATCGCGAAGAGAGTACAAATGGAGAAAAATTTTGTCGCGAAATGTAAATCCAATAATTTTGTAACGTTTCACAAATGAAAAGTTTACAAAATAGAGGTAAGGGGCGCACCCCGCCACACAGCCGGGCTCATCAGTTTTGCTAATGTCGAGCAGAACGAATTGTTATGTCGGTCAAACCCAGCTATTTACGATATTTAGTGAAAGTAAAATTATAGGTAGATTTGAGTGCTAGATATCCATTTTGGCGGGAAGAGATTGAATTCAGGGCCTCCCTACCACGTAATTTGAAAGTTAATATTCCGATACCCAGTAGTTTAACTCCCAAAAGCTATAGTATATTCGAGGTGGCAAAAATCGGGGATTTCCCTACTGCTGCCTGGATCTGTCAAAAATGGCTTTGAAATGTGATTTATTGTATTTACATTTGTGACACAAGAATTCGACCTATGAATTTACGTTTGCAACAATTTATAAACGCCGAAAATATCACCCAATCGGAGTTCGCTGACACCATCGGAGTGGCGCGCGGAAGCATATCCCATATTCTGTCCGGCAGAAACAAGCCGAGCTTCGATCTGATTGAAAAAATGGCCGTATGCTACCCTGCCCTGAACATAGAATGGCTCATTACAGGCAAGGGAAAAATGTATAAAAACCACGCTACAGTGGTCCAGGAGGGCGATTTATTCGATTTTTCAGACGAGGAATACGATGCAAATCAGGAGGATTATTCCATCGATGAAGCGAAGGAAACTATGGCCGGAATGACCCCGATTCGCGTCAAATCACCTAAAGCAACCGCTTTAAATAGAAAACTTCAACCCGCTAAAAACCAAAGAATTATCTCTAGAATTCTTGTATTTTTCGACGACGGAACCTTCCAGGAGCTTGTACAGGATAACGCATAATGAGTTATCTTTGTCTTATGGTTAAGGCTTCCATATGCACTATAGGCGACGAAATTCTGATCGGTCAGATCGTCGACACCAATTCTTCGAATATCGCACGCAGACTCGGCGAAATCGGCATCAAGGTCACCCGTATGGTGAGTATTGCCGATAATCACGAAGATATCATCACTTCCCTATCCCGCGAACTGGACTCTAACGACATCGTTGTGAGCACTGGCGGCCTCGGGCCCACCAAGGACGACATCACCAAGCCCGCTCTGGCCGAATTATTCGGCTCGAAGGCCTGGAAAACAGATCCCGTACAGCTCGAGATAGTGAAGGAAATCCTCCATTCGAGGGGTCTGGATGTCCTTGACATCAATCTTAAGCAGGCCGAAGTGCCGGAGTGCTGCGAGGTGATTCCGAATCACCACGGCACTGCTCCGGTTATGGTTTTCGAGAGGCCCGACGGACACCGTCTTTACTCCCTTCCGGGCGTTCCCCACGAGGCGTTAGGCGCTGTGGACGAGGTTCTTGCCGACATAAAGCGTCACTTTAAGCTGGAGAGCATATACCACAAAACCATAATGGTTTATGGCTTCGCTGAGTCCGCGTTGTCGAAGCTCATCGAGTCCTGGGAAGACGCCCTTCCAGAGGACGTTCATCTTGCCTATCTTCCTAACACTGCGACCGGTATCCGGCTCCGCCTTTCGGTCTATGGAGGAACCCGCGAAAAGGACGCTGAAAGGGTCGAAAAACTCCTCGAAGGACTCCGCGCCATCCTGGGCGATAATATCTATTCAGAAGAAGATGAACCGCTGGAGTCGGTCATCGGGAAGCTGCTTCGCGGCACTGGAAAGACCCTGAGCGCTGCCGAATCCTGCACCGGGGGTATGATTTCGCACCTTCTGACCACCATTCCAGGCTCTTCGGAGTACTATCTGGGCAGCGTTACCTCTTATGCCATAGCCGTTAAAGAGAAGGTGCTTGGTGTGCCTTCAGAGACCATTCAGGCCCACGGCGTCGTGAGCAGCGAGGTCGCCGCTGCAATGGCCGAAGGCGTCCGCCGCCTCACCGGCAGCACCTACTCCGTCTCCACCACAGGCCTGGCCGGTCCCGGTGGCGACGACCGCAACCCCGAAGGCACAGTCTGGGTGGGCGTCAGCGGCCCCCACGGCACCATCACCCGCCGTTTCCAGTACCACAACGACCGCAAACGCAACATCGAACGTTTCGCCGCCTCTGCCCTGGACCTGCTCAGAAGATATATATTAGCGGATTAGATTAACTCGCCCCATTCGTCGGTGAGGGAGTCGAGGGTGCGTTTGAGTTCGAGGTATTCGCGTGTGAGTTCCATTATGTCAGCGCCGTCAGGAGGGGCTGAGAGGATGGTTTCGATCTCTTTCTGGCGGGATTCCGCCTTAGCGATTTCGGCTTCCAGATAACGGATTCTGTCGCGTTTTTTGCGTTCCTGCTTGGACGCTTCTTTCTGTTCGGCGTATGATAGCGCCGGCTTGGGCGCGGAAACCGGCTTTTCGGGCGTTTTAACTGGCGCAGAAGCCTCTTTGCGATCCAACTCCTGCAGGGTTTCAAGTTTGCGCTTTTCGAGGAACTGGGCGACGGTTTCAAGGTGTTCTTTCACGACTCCGTCCTCGAATTCGTAGAATTTGTCTACGAGGCCATCGAGGAAGTCGCGGTCGTGCGAGACGATAAGGAGGGTGCCGTCGAAGGCCTTCAGGGCCTGCTTCAGGATATCCTTGGACTTGATGTCCATATGGTTCGTGGGCTCGTCCAGGGCAAGCAGGTTGTGGTTCTCGAGCATCAGCTTCGCCATACCCAGACGGGCGCGCTCGCCGCCGCTGAGGACGTTGACCCGCTTGTCGATATCTTCGCCCCTGAAAAGGAATTGAGCCAGGATGTCGCGCAGTTTGGTGCGTATCTCCCCCACGGCTATCCTGTCCAGCGTCTCGAACACCGTCACCGTCTTGTCCAGCACGTCTTCCTGGTTCTGCGCGAAATAGCCTATGCTGACGTTGTGGCCGACCTTGGACTCCCCCGCCATTGGCTCCAGCTGGCCCATAATCACGCGCATAAGGGTGGTCTTTCCTTCGCCGTTGCGCCCGACGAGGGCCACCTTCTCGCCGCGCTTTATCTCTATGTCCGCGCCGCGGAAAACGACCTTCTGCGGGTAGCCCGCCGTGAGCCCGGTGGCTTTGTAGACCACGTCGCCCGAGCGGGGCGCAGGTGGGAACTTGACAGTGAGGGTGGCGTTGTCCGTCTCGTCTATCTCGATGCGGTCCAGCTTGTCCAGGGCCTTGATCCTGGACTGGACCTGGTTGGATTTGGTGGGCTTGTAGCGGAACTTGTTGATGAAATCCTCCGTCTTCTCGATCATCCGCTGCTGGTTCTCGTAGGCCGCCGTCTGCTGGGCCATACGCTCGGCGCGAAGCTCCAGGTACTTGGTATACGGCACTTTATAGTCCTGCACGTGCCCGAGCACGACTTCTATCGTGCGGTTGGTGATGCGGTCGAGGAACTTTCGGTCGTGCGAGACGAGCATCAGGGAGCCCTTGCGGGCGGCGAGGTAGTCTTCCAGCCATTCTATGGACTCGATGTCCA
>JAFYIK010000101.1 GCA_017538685.1 Bacteroidales bacterium
GTGAACATTTCGGACTTCCGCATACTTTACACGACGATCAGGAATCTGGACGAGGAGAGGGCGAAAGTAATCTCCGAGTTCCATACTGAATACGCTTCCGGAGTCCGTCCGGAGAACATCGATTATTACCGTGATTCCCCTGACGAACTTGCGCTTATCAATTATACCTCAGGCACTTCCGGTTTCTCCAAGGGCGTCATGATCCCGTACAGGGCCCTTATCGCAAATATTGAATTCGCGGCTAACGAGGCGGAGCCCCAGATGGACTTCACCTCAGATATGGTGGCGATGCTCCCGAGCGCGCATATGTACGGACTTATGTTCGAATTCCTCTTCGAGATGTGCATAGGCGCGCACACGCATTTCCTCTCGAAGACTCCGAGCCCGAAGGTGATAATGTCCGCGTTCCAGGAGATTCATCCCGCGGTCATAATCTCGGTTCCTCTAATCATCGAAAAGGTCTACAAAAACCAGATAAAGCCCATGATGAGGCGCTTCCGCTTCTTCTTCGACATCCCGCTGATCGGACATCTGCTGACCAGGTCCATACGCAAGCGCGTGATGACCGCGTTCGGCGGCACTTTCGAGGAGGTGATTCTCGGAGGCGCGGCCGTGAACCCGGAGGTGGAGCGTTTCTTCCACAAGATGGGCTTCCCGTTCACGGTGGGCTACGGTATGACCGAGTGCGCCCCTATCATCACCTACGCACACTGGAACCGCGTCAAGGTGGGCTCTGCCGGTAAGCCGGTGGCGGGCTGCAAGATACGTATAGATTCCAAGGATCCCGAGAAGATTCCTGGCGAAGTGCAGGTCAAGGGCCCCAGCGTGTTCCTGGGATACTACCGCAACGAAGAAGCGACCGCCGCCGCTTTCACGGAAGACGGCTGGTTCCGCACGGGCGATATGGGCATCATCCGCAAAGGTTATCTCTACCTCAAGGGCCGCTTGAAGTGTATGATACTCTCGGCCAATGGCCAGAATATCTATCCGGAGGAAATCGAAGCGGTGATAAACAGCGTGCAATATGTGGTGGAATCGCTTGTGGTCGAGGACAAGGGCGGCCTGACGGCCATCATCTATCCGGACTATATGGCGGCATCCATAGACGGAATCGAGCCTGAAGAAGTGGAGGGCAAACTCCTCAGCAGTCTGCCGGAGATCAACGCTCTCCTACCTCAGTACGCGCAGGTCCGCAAGATCGAGTTCATCAAGGAAGATTTCGTACGCACTCCCAAGCGCAGCATCAAACGTTACCTCTATCTGAAAGAAAACTGATATGAATAAATTCGACGAAAGATATCTTGAAATGGCCGAGATCTGGGCCAAGAATTCGTACTGCAAGCGCCGTCAGGTGGGTGCGCTGCTCGTGAAGGACCGTATGATTATCTCGGACGGTTACAACGGCACGCCTTCCGGCTTCGAAAACCAGTGCGAGGATGAAAACGACGTGACCAAGCCCTACGTGCTCCACGCCGAGGCGAATGCCATCACGAAGGTTGCAAAATCGGGCAACAGTTCCGAAGGAGCGACACTCTACGTCACCGCCTCGCCCTGTATGGAATGTGCGAAACTCATAATCCAGTCGGGCATCAAGAGGGTAGTCTATAAAGATCTGTATCGTATTACTGACGGCATAGACCTTCTGAAGAGCGCAAACATCGAGTGCGAACAGCTGGACCTGAAGAATGAAAAAGACTGATTGGCTTGTGCTGGCGATAGCCCTGACGGGTGTCGTGATCGGTGCGATGGGGGTCCTGACCTACCAGAAGATCACCGAGCACAAGCGCGCTCTGCGCACCGAGTATCAGGACTGGCGCAAGCTCAATCTCATACTCCAGAAGGTCGACGATAATTATGTGGATCCGGTAGACAGGCAGAAAGTCACTGACGCTGCCGTCGAAGCCGCCCTGGCGCAGCTCGATCCGCATTCGGTCTACCTCCCCCCGCAGGAGCTTGAAGAGTCCGAGACCAGTCTCGCGGGCGGCTTCGACGGCATCGGCATCCAGTTCAACGTGCCCAACGACACAGCGGTGGTGATAGAAGTGATCCCGGGCGGCCCTTCCGAGAAGGTGGGTCTGCTGCCGGGCGACCGCCTTCTGAAGGTGGACAGCGTGGAGATAGCCGGCTGCAAGTACCCGCAGGACAGTATGGTCCGCCGTATGCGCGGTGTGGCGGGCACAAAGGTCACGGTCACGGTGAAGCGCGGCGGGGAAGTGATCCCGTTCGAAATAACGCGCGGCAAGATCCCGCAGCACAGCGTGGACGCTTCGTTTATGGTGGGCGACAGCACGGGCTACATCCGCCTTTCAAAGTTCGCCCGCACCACCTTCAAGGAATTCTCCGAGGCCGCTACGGCGCTGAAGGACGAGGGTATGCGCGAGCTCATATTCGACCTCCGCGACAACTCGGGCGGCTACCTGGACCAGGCGCTGCTGCTTAGCAACTCCTTCCTCGAGGAGGGCGACACTATCGTCTATATCGAAGGCCTTCACCGCAAGAGGGAGGACTACCTCGCGGACGGCCGCGGGCATCTGAAGGACGTGCGCCTGAAGGTGCTGATCAACGAAGGCTCTGCATCGTCGAGCGAAATATTCGCCGGTGCAATCCAGGATAACCACCGCGGCATCGTCTACGGCCGGCGTTCCTTCGGAAAGGGACTAGTGCAGGAGCCCGTATTCTTCACGGACGGCAGCGGAATACGTCTGACCGTGGCCCGTTTCTACACCCCTTCCGGCCGCTGCATCCAGAAACCCTACACTCCCGACTACGCATACGAAGTTTATAAACGCTACGGAGAGGCCGAGATGGTGCAGTCGGACAGTATGAAACTCTCGAAAGGCGGAATCCTGCCGGACGTGTTCGTGCCCATCGACACCACGCGCGCGAGCGATTTCTACGTGAAGTGCAACCGCAAAGCCACAACTATGCGTTTCTCGTCCGCCTACTTCGACTCACACAAAGCCGAACTGCAGGCGATAGACGATTATTCCCAGCTGCTTCATTATCTGGACCGCGCAGGTCTGGACAGGAAGTTCCTCGAATTCGCGAGGGCGAAAGACGGATTAGTGCCGAAAGAAGGGGAGTGGGAAGAGTCCGAGAGTTATATGATGACTCAGATCAAGGCTCTTGTCGGACGCTATTCGAAGCTGGGCGACAATGCTTTCTACCACCTCTATCTGCAGATCGACGATGTGTTCGCTGCAGCTATTGGGCGATAAAACTGTAGACTATATTTCCGATTTCCTTGGGGGCGTTGGTTTCGCTTCGGGAGAAGCGACTTTTCAGCGCGGCGTTCCTGGCATAGTTGCGAAGGCACTGGTCAGATGAGCTTACGTCGTCCTGGATCTTCGCGTCTATGACATCACCGGCGGCGTTTACGGTGATGATAACAGTCACTTCGCCCGCGCCTATGCATTTGTATGCGGGAATGGGAATGGAACTGGGCTTGCGGCCGGGAAGAGAAACGGAAACTACGGACGGCCCTTGGTAGGCAGGTTCTTCCTTATCGGGCTCCTTTGGCTTAGGCTTGGAAACTGTCGCACTGAAGTCTTCCTCGCGGCGGCTCATATTGGCCTTGTACTGCTGCTCGATGCGCTTGGCGTCGTTGTAGAGTTTCCTGGCGTCTGTGCCGCGGTCGTCTTTCAGCTGACTGCGGTCCACGGCCACATTCTTGAGGGCGTCGCCCTGCACGCCGGCTTCGCGGATCATACGCTCCACTCGATCGGTCGCAGCTTTCTGGCGCGCAATCTCTTTTTCGAGCTTCTCTATCGGATCCTGTTTGCTGAAATCCATCAGGAAGCTCTGGCGGTCGCGCTCGATGGCGGGGCGGACAACCGTAAGGAGTAAAATGAGAATCACCGCGAGGTGGACGCTCACGGTGACCAGTATTCCTATGAGGTTGTCGCGCATAAGGGCAGCGGCCTCCTATTTCTGCTGTTTGAGTTCCTTGCGGATGGTGGTGGTGATAACGTCGATGGCGACTTTATTGTGGCCTCCCTGAGGAATGATTATATCGGCGTAGCGCTTGCTCGGCTCGATGAACTGGAGGTACATCGGCTTCACCGTCTTGCTATAGCGCTCAATCACCCAGCGGACGTCCTTGCCGCGCTCCACTATGTCGCGCGTCATTACACGCATAAGACGGTCGTCGTCGTCGGCATCCACGAAGATCTTGATGTCCATCTGGTCGCGAAGTTCGGGACAGGTGAACACGAGAATACCCTCGATGATGATAACGTCTGCCGGATCCACGTGGACTGTTTCCGTCTTGCTGCGGCTGCAGGAGATATATGAGTAGACGGGCTGCTCGATGCTCTTGCCGTTCTTAAGCTCGGAGAGCTGCTGGCAGATGAGCTCCCAGTCAATGGCGTCAGGGTGGTCGAAGTTGTGGTTGCGCTTCTCCTCGTCAGTGAGATCGCTCGAGTCTTTGTAGTACGA
>JAFYIK010000102.1 GCA_017538685.1 Bacteroidales bacterium
TCGTCATCCGCGAACGCCAGTCGGGAGCCATTATGTTCTTAGGCCAGAAGGTGAAATAGTTCCTCTATTATCCGCAGTAGAAGTACTTGTCCACGTACTCCTTCATAAGGGTCGGGTCGGAGTCCACGCGGGAGTGGAGGTCGGCGTCGCCGAATGAGCGGAGGGTATTGAGGACGCCGTCGATCATACGCGGCGAGAAGACTCCGCAGGATTCATAGATCTGGCGGACCTTTTCCAGGCAGTCGGCCGAAGCGGCGCAACTGGCCGGGAGCGCTTCCAGGCCCGCGAGCACCTTGGCCCCTTCTTCTTTGTGGATGTCCAGCGCCACATATTTCTCATCCGCCAGCGCGAGCGCGGTCTTCGGGTCGAGCTCGAGTCCATAGCGGCACGCCACGCAGAGCGCCGCCATCAGCTGGTAGATGTCCGCCGAACCGTCCGGGCTGCGCATTTCCACCGTCTGCTTCAGCGATTCCACGGCCGCGTCCGCCTCCAGCGGGTTCGCAAGCGCGGCGAGACTGCGGGAGCCCCTCCAGCCCAGCGGTACACGCACGAGCGCGGAGCGGTTGCAGTCGCCCCAGCATACGTTGGTCGGCGCTTCCTGGTGCGGCACTAGCCTGAAGAACGACGTGGGGTTCTTGTTCCCGAACGCCGTTATCGACGGGGCGAGCACCATCATTCCGGCTATCGCCCTGCGCGCCACATCCGAGATCTCGCCGCCCTCCGTCATACAATTGCGGCCGTCGTTCATTATGCGCATATGGATGTGCATACCGCTGCCGGCCTCGCCGACTATTATCTTCGGGGCGAAGGTGACCTCCAGGCTCCACTGGTATGCGAGGTTGCGGATTACCCATTTCGCAAGCAGGATCTGGTCGGCGGCGGTGTCCACGGGGTCTGGCAGGAACTCTATCTCGTTCTGTTCGTAGAGCTTGCCGTCCAGGGTGAAGGTGCCCACCTCCGAATGTCCGTACTTGATATGGCCGCCCGTCTGCGCGATCAGCTCCATACACTTGCGGCGGAAGTCATTGAACTTCGCGAACGGCTCGGTTTCGTGGTAGCCCTTCTGCTCGATGCCGGGGTAAAGCGGCTCGTCGGGCGCGATAACATAGTATTCAAGTTCCGCCATAGCCTCGAAGGTGAAGCCGGTGGCGGCGAAGAAGGCCTCTTCCGCCCGGGCCAGCGTCTGCGCGGGATCGCACTCGAACGGCTGGCCGTCTTTGTCGAAGAACGAGCACAGCATCACGAGGGTCGGGATTTCCTGGAACGGGTCCACGAACGCAGTGCGATAACGAGGCACCACATAGAGGTCGCTGCTGCCGGGCTGGACGAACGAGGGGAAAAGGCTGGAGCCGTCCACCCTCTCGCCTTCCAGAAGTATCGTCTCCAGATACTCCAGATCGTTGATTACAAAGTTCAGGGTCTTCACCCTGCCATCCTCGGCCGGGTACATAAAGTCTATCATCTTTATGCCGTGTTCGACCACAAAATTCACTATGTCTTCCCGGGTGAAAGTCTCCGGAGATTTGCGGAGCGCGGCGACCACCGCGTTGGGATTGAGTGCTATTTTCTTATCCATTATCCTAGTCTTAGTGTTTGTCCTTTCCTGGGCGGGGATACAAAGTTAAAGAAAATATTTGCAGTCTTCGCGAAAAGATGTATCTTTGCAGTCCATTTTCAGGTCTGGCCCGGGCCGACAAACCTGACACGGACCTTTGGAGAGATGTCAGAGTGGTCTATTGAGGCAGTCTTGAAAACTGTTGACCTTCA
>JAFYIK010000103.1 GCA_017538685.1 Bacteroidales bacterium
CAGAACGGTGCGTTCATTGCCACCCCACAGAGTGGTGAACATCGCCCAGGCGAATTTTGTCGTCAACTCAAGAACCATTTCCGGGTTCTTTTCAACTTCAAGGTCTGTTTTAAAACGGATGTCATTGTCTCCGTACTGGAGAACTTCTAAGATCTTTTTCATAGCGTGAAAGTTTGGATTAATGATTTTTCGGAACAAAAATATAGAATTGTTCGGATGACGGCAAAGAATAAGACGTAAATTTTGCTCTTTTTGTTCAAGGTCTGTTTTTTAAGTGCGGACCTTGAACATATCATCCAACTCTAGCAGCCCCTGAGCCCACTTTCTATGTTCAAGGTTTGACCGACAAAAACGGACCTTGAACAAAACAGCCCCGGAAGAGCGAACTCCCCGGGGCTAATTGCTGAACGAAGGAAGGATTACCTTCCCTTGTACATATCTTCGTAGTACTTCTGGTAGTCGCCGGAAGTGACGTTGTCCATCCAGGCCTGGTTGTCCAGGTACCAGCGGACGGTCTTCTCGATGCCTTCCTCGAACTGGAGGGAAGGTTCCCAACCAAGTTCGCGCTGAAGCTTCGAGGAATCGATGGCGTAGCGGAGATCGTGCCCCGCGCGGTCCGTCACATAGGTGATGAGGTCCATATCGGCACCTTCCGGGCGGCCGAGAAGACGGTCGACGGTGTTGATAAGCACCTTGATGATGTCGATGTTCTTCCACTCGTTGAAGCCGCCGATGTTGTAGGTCTCGGCGATCTTACCCTGATGGAAGATGACGTCGATGGCCCTGGCGTGATCCTCGACGTAGAGCCAGTCGCGGACGTTCTCTCCCTTGCCGTAGACAGGAAGCGGCTTGCGATGCCTGATGTTGTTGATAAACAGAGGGATAAGTTTCTCCGGGAACTGGTAAGGGCCGTAATTGTTCGAGCAGTTGGTCACGATGGTCGGCATACCGAATGTGTCGTGGAACGCGCGGACAAAGTGGTCGGACGAAGCCTTGGCGGCGGAGTACGGAGAGTGCGGCTGGTATTTCAGGTCCTCCGTGAAGAACTTCTCGCCGTAGGCAAGATGGTGCTCCCCGGAAGAAGCCTTGGTGGTGAACGGAGGCTCGATTCCTTCCGGATGAGTCATCTCCAGCGCACCGTAGACCTCGTCGGTGCTGATGTGATAGAAGCGCTTGCCTTCCCACTCGCCGTTCCAGTAAGCCTTCGCGGCCTGCAAAAGCGACAGCGTACCCATCACATTGGTCTGCGCGAAAGTGAAAGGATCCTTGATCGAGCGGTCCACGTGCGATTCGGCGGCGAGATGGATAATGCCGTCCACGTGCTCTTCCTGCATCAGCTTCAGAACGCCCTCGAAGTCGCAGATGTCCATCTTGACAAAACGATAGTTGGGCTTGTCTTCAATGTCGCGCAGATTCGCAAGGTTACCGGCATAAGTGAGTTTGTCCAGGTTGATGATCCTGTACTCCGGATATTTGTTCACGAAAAGGCGGACGACGTGAGAGCCGATGAATCCGGCTCCACCGGTGATTATTAAGCTTCTTTTGTACTGCATACGGGTTATAACTAAAAAACCGGCCTATTCGTCAGCCGGTTTCATTGTTGTGTAGACGTTGGTGACATCCTCGTCGTCCTCAAGCAGGCCCGTGAGCTTCTCGAGGGTCGCGCGCTGCTCGGGAGTGACATCCTTCAGATCCACGTTCGGGATCTGCTCGAAGCCTCCGGAGATGAGCTCGAAGCCGTTCTCCTCTATGTACTTCTGGATGGCTCCGTAGGAGGTGGGCTCGCCGTAGATGCAGATGACCTTCGTTTCGTTGTCGTCTTTGTCCACCTCGGTCTGCTCGAAGAGTTCCTCCACGCCGTAGTCGATAAGCTCAAGCTCGAGTTCCTCGAGGTCCAGGCCGTCTTTCTCCTTCACGCGGAAGGTGCACTTGCGGTCGAACATAAAGGCGACGCTGCCGTTCGTTCCGAGCGAACCGCCGCATTTGTTGAAATAGCTGCGGACATTCGCCACGGTACGGGTGTTGTTGTCAGTCGCGGTCTCTACCAGATAAGCGATGCCGAAAGGACCGAAGCCTTCGTAGATTATCTCCTTGAAGTCTCCCTGCTTGCTTTCGGTGGCCTTCTTGATAGCCCTTTCGATATTCTCCTTAGGCATCTGCTCCGAACGGGCCTCTGCCATAAGGGCGCGAAGACGAGGGTTACCGGTTACGTCCGGACCTCCCTGCTTCACTGCGATGGTGATTTCCTTTCCAAGTTTGGTGAAGGTGCGGGCCATATGTCCCCACCTCTTCAGTTTACGCTCCTTACGGAACTCAAACGCTCTTCCCATAGAACTTATTTTGCGAGGTTGATGTACTTGTCGATCTCATATCCCTCGATGCTCTGGGGATATTTGTCCTTCACGGTCTCGAATGCCTGAAGGGCCTTGGCGTTCTCTCCGAGCTGGAGGTACACCTGGCCGGCCTTCACCAGATAGGCGGCGGCAAACATATTGTCGGCCTTGGCTGCTGCCTGCTCATAAAGCTTCACTGCCTTTGCGTAATCCTCGAGAGCTGAATAGCAGTCTCCCTGGAGGGCAAGGGCGCGGGCGGCGAGGATGGCATCCTTTCCGTTGTACTTCTTGAGATAAGAGAGAGCCTCCTCCCAGTTGCCGAGCTGCGCGTTGCAGGCGCCGGCATAGAGATAGACGGCCTTTCCGGCCTTTGCGCCGTATTCGTCGATGATCTGCGCGAAGCCGAGGACATTGCCGTCGCCGTTGAGCGCGAGCTCGAACTCACCCTGCTGGAAATTCATCTCTGCGGGGAAAGCAGCCTCCTGAGCCTCCTGAGCTGCGGGAGCGTAGATGAACTTGCTGTATCCGAGTATCAGCAGACCGACTGCGAGAACGCAGATGATAATGCCCCAAAGGGTCTTCTTATGCTCATTGTAAAACACTTCCGCCTGCGAGATGGTGGCGGCCATTTCCTCTTTCTGGAGTTTATCCTCCTTGATGTTTGCTTTTGCCATATTGTTGTTTCTTAATTTTCTTTATTGAGCCGACAAAAATACGGATTTCTGAGAAATTTTGCAATACGGGCACAATTTGATATATTTGTAAAACTGGAAACGAAAACACATAATATATGAAACGCGTATTCACATTTATCGCAGCCGTGCTCGTCTCCGCGGCTATGTTCGCACAGGACAATCCCCTCTGGCTCCGCAAGAGCGCCATCTCCCCCGACGGCAACACCATAGCCTTCAGTTATCAGGGAGACATCTTCACAGTGCCAAGCTCCGGCGGAGAGGCCAGGCAGATTACGGCAAACTCCGCTTACGACTCGGATCCCATCTGGACTCCGGACGGAAAGCAGATAGTGTTCAGTTCCGTGCGCGAACTCTCGAAGGACATATGGATTGTTCCCGCCGTCGGCGGCCAGGCGAAACGCCTGACCACCTACCCCGGCGCCGAGACTCCCCTGACGGTTTCCGAAGACGGCCTTGTGTACTTCTCTTCGGCCATCCAGCCGGATCCCTCGTTCGACGACTTCCCCGGCAATCCCCAGGTGTACACGATCAGCCTTAAGAACGGCAAGATCAGCCTTTTCAGCCCCATCACGATGAGCGCTATGTCGGTCAACTCGAACGGCATCGTCCTTTACGAAGATTACAAAGGCTACGAGGATCCCCTCCGCAAGCACCACACCTCGTCCGTCACGCGCGACATATGGAAATATCTCCCCAGGAAGAACCAGTACCAGAAGCTGACCTCCTTCGAGGGCGAAGACCGCAACCCCGTGTTCACGAGGGACGGCCGCGAGTTCTACTATCTGAGCGAGAAGGGCGGCACCTTCAACGTCTGGCACGCCGTCCTCTCCGCCCCCGACGCCGCGGACCAGATCACCAACTTCCAGACCCATCCGGTGAGGAACCTGTCCGTCTCGCAGACCGGCCTGCTCGCATTCTCCTATAACGGCGAACTGTACACCTGCCTCCCCGGCCAGCAGCCCGCCAAGGTCGCCATCACCATCCGCAAAGACTCGAACGAGCGCGAGAAGATCCTCAGGAGCATCTCCGACGGCGCGACAGACCTCGCGGTCAGCCCGAACGGCAAGGAGATAGCGCTGGTCGCCCACGGCGACGTGTACGTGGTGGCGCCCGAGCAGAAGACCGCCCGCCGCATCACCAACACCGCCGAGCAGGAGCGCGGGGTGAGCTTCGGCGAGGAGGGCAAGTCGCTCTACTATGCCGCCGAGCGCGACGGCGAATGGGCCATCTGGAAGACAGAGCTCGTCCGCAAGGAAGACAAATACTTCACCTTCAGCTATGAAACGAAGGAAACCAGGGTGACCAAGAAAGGCCAGACCTGCTTCCAGCCCCAGGTATCCCCCGACGGCAAGTGGGTGGCTTTCCTGCGCGACCGCACCGAGCTCGTGATCAGGAGCACGAGCGGCAGCAAGGAAAAATCGCTCCTCAAGGGCGCCAACTACTCCTATCAGGACGGCGACCAGGAGTTCGAGTGGAGCCCTGACAGCCGTTTCATCCTGGTCAACTATGAAGCCGACGGCGGCTGGAACAACAGCGACGTGGCTATGGTCGACATCGAGAGCGGCAAGGTCACGGACCTCACCCGCAGCGGTTATTCGGACGGCTCGTTCCGCTGGGCGCTCGGCGGCAAGGCGATGACCTGGATGTCGGACAAACTGGGATACAGAAGCCACGGAAGCTGGGGCTCCGAAGGAGACATCTTCGTGATGTTCTTCGATCCGAAGACCCTTCTCGAATTCACCCGCAGCAAGGAAGAAGACAGCATTGCGAAGCTCCTCGCCCCGGACGACAAGAAAGACGGCAAGAAGAATTCCAAGAAAGACCCCAAGAAGGAAGAGAAGAAAGACAGCACCAAGGTGGAGAAGGAGAATCCCTTCAATCCCGACCTTGAGAATCTCGAGGACAAATACATCCGCCTTACCCCCTTCTCCGGCAACTACGGAGACTATTACCTCACCGAGGACGGCTCGAAGCTCTACTTCGTGCGCCGCGGCGACAAAGGCAGGGATCTCTGCTGCCTGGACGTGAAGGAGCGTGAAATCAAGGTCGTCAGGCCCGGCGCCGGCGGCCGCCTGTATCCGAGCAAGGACGGCAAGACCATCTATATCCTCGGCCGTGGAATCAGCAAGCTCAGCACCCAGGGCGACAAAGTGGAGCCCGTCAGCTTCCGCAGCGAGTTCGAATACAAACCTGCCGAGGAGCGCGCCTACATCTTCAACCACGCCTGGAAGCAGGTGGATGAAAAGTTCTACGACACGAACATCCACGGCCTCGACTGGGCTGCGATGAAGGCCAACTACGAAAAATTCCTCCCTTACATAACCAACAACTACGATTTCCAGGATCTCCTGAGCGAAATGCTCGGCGAGCTCAATGCCTCCCACACCGGAGCGCGCTACCGTCCCGGTTCGCAGGTGAACGTCGGACACCTCGGAGTGCTCTTCGATATGCAATACAAGGGCAAGGGCCTCTCGATAGCGGAGATCCTCCCCGGCAGCGTGCTCGCGATCGCCGATCCTGAGATCAAAGCCGGCGACGTAATCCTCGCGGTGGACGGCCAGGAAATCGAAGAAGGCACGCCGTGGTACGACGTGCTGGCGAACAAAGCCGGCGACCGACTCCTCTTCAAGGTGAAGAAGAACAAACCCAAGGCGGAGGTCGAAATCTTCGTCACCCCCACCAGGTCCGACGCCGACGGCCTTTACAAGAGGTGGGTCCGCCAGCGCGAGCAGATGGTCCAGAAGCTCTCCAACGGACGCGTGGGCTATGTCCACGTAGAAGGTATGGACTCGCAGAGTTTCCGCGAGGTCTATTCTAACGCCCTCGGAAAATACCGCACCTGCGAAGCGCTCATCGTGGACACACGCCACAACGGCGGCGGATGGCTGCACGACGACCTGGCCACCTTCCTCTCCGGCAAGGCGTACCTGGATTTCCGTCCCCGCGGCCAGTACATCGGCACGGAGCCTTTCAACAAGTGGAACAAACCCAGCTGCGTGCTCATCGGCGAGGATAACTATTCCGATGCCTGCGGCTTCCCTTACGTCTACAAATCCCTCGGCCTCGGCAAGCTCATCGGAGCCCCCGTGCCCGGTACGATGACGGCAGTTTGGTGGGAGTATCAGATCGACCAGACCCTGGTCTTCGGCATCCCTCAGGTCACAAGCTGGGGCCTCGCCGAGAACAGGCCGCTGGAGAATCTCCAGATCGAACCCGACATCCTAGTGTACAATACCCCTGAAAGCCTTATCAAGGGGCAGGACCTCCAGCTCGAAGCTGCGGTCGCAGAAATGCTCCTCCAGTTAGATGGAAACAAGAAGAAGTAAATTAGTAATAATTCCGACCTACAACGAGATCGAAAACGTCGAGAATATAATCCGCGCCGTTTTCGACCTCGAGGGCGGCTATCATATCCTCATTATCGACGACGCATCCCCGGACGGACCGGCCGAGGCAGTAAAACGCCTGCAGACTGAGTTCCCCGACAGGCTTTCCCTGATGCAGCGCTCCGGCAAGCTCGGCCTGGGCACGGCCTACATAGCCGGCTTCAAATGGGCCCTGGAGAAGGGCTATGACTACGTCTTCGAGATGGACGCCGACTTCTCCCACGACCCCGGCGACCTCCCCCGCCTTCTCGCGGCCTGCGAGGAGGGTGGCGCGGACCTCGCCATCGGCTCGCGCTATGCGGACGGAGTGAGCGTGGTGAACTGGCCTATCAGCCGCATCATTATGTCTTACTACGCATCGGTGTACACCCGCACTATGCTCGGCACGAAGATCAAGGACAGCACGGCAGGCTTTGTCTGCTACTCCAGGAAGGTGCTCGAGGGCATAGACCTGGACGCCGTCCGTATGAAAGGCTACGGCTTCCAGATCGAGATGAAATACACCGCCGTGCGCAAGGGTTTCAAGGTCGCCGAGGTGCCCGTCATATTCGTGAACCGCAAGGCCGGGACTTCAAAGATGTCCGGCAGCATATTCGGTGAGGCATTCTGGGGCGTCATAGGCCTCAGGTTCCGCAGATTCTGATGAAAAAGCACTACGTCAGTTTCATCGCAGGGCGTCTGCAGTGCAAAGACTGGCAGATAGAAAACTGCGCCCTGATGTTCGAGGACGGGAACACCATCCCCTTCATCAGCCGTTACCGCAAGGAGAAAACCGGCGGTATGGACGATGCGCAGGTGGCCGAAGTCAAGCACTGGGTAGACGTCTTCTCCGAGATGGAAACCCGCAAGGAGACCGTCGTGGCCGCGATCGAGGCCGCAGGTGCGCTCACGGACGAACTGCGCCGAAAGATTGAGACCTGCGTCTCCGGCACGGAGCTCGAAGACATTTATCTCCCCTACCGTCCGAAACGAAGGACGAGGGCGACCGTTGCGAAAGAGCTCGGGCTCGAACCCCTGGCCGACACCCTTTGGGAGCTGCGCACCACCGATCCGCGTGCGAGCGCGCAGAAGTACGTGAAAGACAAAGTCGGAAACGTGGACGAAGCGCTGGCGGGGGCGCGCGACATAATCGCCGAGCGCCTGAGCGAGACCGCTTCGATACGCGAGGGACTGCGCGCGACATATCGCGGCCGCAGGATAGTGTCCACGGTCACCAAAGCCGCCAAGGACAACCCCGAAGCGGACAAATACCGCAGTTACTTCAACTTCACGATGCCGCTTTCGCGCATCCCTTCGCATAACCTGCTGGCTATTCTCAGGGCGGAGAACGAGGGTTTCCTCAGTGTCTCCGTGGACGCCGACCCGCAGCGCTGCTCGGACCAGGTCTACAATGCCTTCTGCCGTGAACACGGCCGGCCGTCCCCCGCTCTCGCGCAGGAAATCCGCGCTGCCGCCGAAGATTCGTTCGACCGTCTGCTGGACCCTTCCATCACAAACGGCGTGATCAAGGAAGCGAAGCAGAAAGCCGATATCGAATCGATCAACGTGTTCGGGGAGAATCTCCGCCAGTTGCTGCTCGGCGCCCCCGTGGGCCAGAAGCGGACTATGGCGATAGACCCCGGCTTCCGCAACGGCTGCAAGATCGCCGTGCTCGACCAGCACGGGCAGCTGCTGTACCACACCATTATTTTCCCGCATCCGCCTCAGAGCGAGAAGGTTAAATCACTGATTGCCGTGCAGGAGATGCTCGAAAAATACAAGGTCGAGGCGGTCGCCATAGGCAACGGCACCGCCAGCCGCGAGACGGAAGAATTTATGAAAAGGGTCGAGCTGCCCGCAGGCTGCAAGGTCTGGACGGTCAGCGAGGACGGCGCCAGCATCTACAGCGCATCGGAGGTGGCGCGCAAGGAATTCCCGGATGAAGATGTGACCGTGCGCGGCGCAGTGAGCATAGGCCGCAGGCTTATGGACCCGCTCGCCGAGCTCGTGAAGATAGACCCGAAGAACCTCGGCGTGGGCCAGTACCAGCACGACGTGGACCAGGCGCTGCTCAAGGAGAAGCTGGACAACACGGTGGAGTCGTGCGTGAACGCGGTGGGCGTAAACCTGAACACCGCCTCCCCTTACCTGCTGGCTTATGTGGCCGGAATCGGCCCCGCGCTGGCGGAGAACATAGTCGCTTACAGGACGGCGAACGGCGGATTCAAGAGCCGCGCGGAGCTCATCAAGGTGCCGCGCCTCGGCGCCAAAGCCTTTGAGCAGTGCGCGGGCTTCCTCCGTGTACGCGGGGCGAAGAACCCCCTGGACGCCAGCGCCGTGCATCCCGAATCCTATCCGATCGTGGACAAGATGGCGCGCGACCTGGGCGTGACAGCCAGCGAACTGGTGGGCAACGCCGAACTGTGCAAGAAGATTAAGGCGGAGGACTATGTCACTGCAGATAAAGGACTTCCGACCATCAACGACATACTCAAGGAACTCGCCAAACCCGGGCTAGACCCTCGCGAACAGGCTTCCGAATTCAGCTTCGCGGACGATGTCCACGACATCTCCGACCTCAAGACTGGGATGGAGCTTCCGGGCATCGTCACCAACATCACCAACTTCGGGGCGTTCGTGGACATAGGTCTCCACGAAAACGGCCTTATCCACGTCTCGCAGATGGGGGCGCGCGGGCAGGTGGACCCCACGAAGGTAGTCCGGCTGCACCAGCACGTCACCGTCGCCGTGGTCAGCGTGGACCTCGACCGGAAACGCATTGGATTAAGATTGATCAATTAACACATATGAACTATCGATTAATAACCACTGTCGCCGCGCTGGCACTTGCTTTTGCGGCAGCCGCGCAGGATTTCAACGAATGGCGCACGCCCTATGTGAATGAAATCAACAGGGCCCCTATGCACGCGGACTATTTCGCTTACGAGAAAGACGGGATCAAAGCCCCGGAGCACAGCGCCAACTACCTGTCGATCAACGGAATATGGAAGTTCAAATGGGTCCAGAACGCCTTCAACAAACCGATCGGTTTCTGGAATCCGGGCTTCAACGACTCCGGCTGGTCCAGGATGCCCGTGCCCGGAATGTGGGAACTGAACGGCTTCGGCGACCCGATGTATGTGAATATAGGCTACCCCTGGAGGGGACATTTCGAGAACAATCCCCCCATCGTGCCCCTTACGGAAAACGCAGTGGGCTCTTATCGCAACACTTTCGTCATCCCGGCCGACTGGAAGGGCAAGAACATAATGATACACTTCGGCTCCGTGACCAGCAACATCTATCTCTGGATCAACGGAGAGTTCGTGGGCTACAGCGAAGACAGCAAGCTCGCGGCCGAATTCGACGTCACCAAATATGTGACTCCCGGGCAGCCTAATCTCGTCGCCTTCCAGGTCTACCGCTGGTGCGACGGCACCTACGCCGAGGACCAGGATTTCTGGCGCTTCGGCGGAGTGGCGCGCGACTGCTACTTCTACGCACGTCCGAAAAAGCATATCCTGGACATCAACCTGACTCCGGACCTGGATGAGAACTATACCGACGCCTCGCTCAAGATGCATATCCTCCTGAACAGGGCGGACAGGGTGTCTATGGAACTTTTCGATCCCAGCGGGGCCCCCGTGTGCAGCGTGTCTATGAAGGGAGAAAAGGACATCAACCACACTATGTATGTGAACAATCCCCTCAAGTGGACGGCCGAAACCCCTAATCTCTACACACTTAAGGTCACCCATTTCGCAGGCAAGAACGTTTCCGAGGTGGTCACCCTCCCCGTCGGCTTCCGCAAGGTGGAGATCAAGGACTCGCAGGTGCTCGTCAACGGCCAGCCGGTGCTCTTCAAGGGCGTCAACCGCCACGAACTCGACCCCGACGGCGGCTATGTGGTGAGCCGCAAGCGTATGCTCCAGGATGTCACCCTGATGAAGCAGATGGGCATCAACGCCGTGCGCACTTCGCACTATCCAGACGACCCTTATTTCTACGAACTCTGCGACAAATACGGCCTGTACCTGATCGCCGAGGCCGATGTCGAGGGCCACGGACTGGGCTATGGTAAGGACGCACTTGGGAAGAACGTTAATTACCAGCAGACCATAGTCGAGCGCAATCTGCGCAATGTCCGCAGCAATTTCAACCACCCGTCCATCATTTTCTGGTCGCTCGGAAACGAATCCGGCTACGGTCAGAACTTCGAGAACGCCTATCACGCCGTCAAGACCGCAGACCCCAGCCGTCTGATTCACTACGAAAGGGCCTCCTACGAAAACGGACTCGCGGACATCACCTCCGATATGTATATGAACTACGCGGACTGCGAGGCATATTGTCTGGACGACACGAAAGACAGGCCCCTCATCCTCTGCGAGTACGCCCACGCTATGGGCAACTCTCTGGGCGGCTTCAAGGAGTACTGGGACCTCATCCGCAAGTATCCCAAGTTCCAGGGCGGATTCATCTGGGATTTCGTGGACCAGGGCCTTCACGACAAGGGTATCGACGGAGTTCCCGTCTACTCCTACGGCGGAGATTACAATGACTACGATCCTTCGGACAACAACTTCAACTGCAACGGCCTTCTGAACCCCGACCGTGAGCCCAACCCACACGCCTACGAAGCAGTCTACTGGATGCAGGATATCTGGAGCGAACACGTGGCTCCGGACACTATCCGGATCTACAACGAGAAGTTCTTCACCGACCTGTCGAACGTGGGGCTGGACATCGAACTCCTCCACGACGGAGAGAAGGTTTCCTCCTATTCCCTTGCAAAGCCGCTTGAGGTGGCTCCGAGGTCGACCGCTAAGATCGCCCTGCCCAATATGGCTGTCAGCGAAGAAGGCGAATGGCTCCTTAACTTGAGGTATTCCTTGAAAGAAGACGAGCCGCTGGTTCCCGCCGGGCACGTCGTCGCCAGGCAGCAGCTCAGCCTGAAGCCCGCCGTGCTTTCCGAGCCGGAACTTTCCGTCGTCAAGGGCCGCGTGAGCGTGCTCAATGCCAGGAGCATAATCGTGACGGGCGACGATTTCAACATCACATTCGGCGACGACGGCCTGATCAACAGATATGAGATTGCGGGCAAGAGCCTGCTCGCGGACGGCGCGGTTCTCACACCGAACTTCTGGCGCGCTCCCACCGACAACGACTACGGCGCCTCGCTTCAGAAGAAGATGGAGTTCTGGAAGGCTCCCGCGCTCGAGCTCAAATCTATCGAGCCCGCTATGGACCGCGGAGTTGTGGTCGTGAAGGCGACCTATGCCGTGGGCGGAAAGGCCGAACTCGCCCTCACCTACCGCATCAACGCCGCCGGTTCTATGATAGTCACTATGTCTATGGACGCGCCGGCCGAGCTCCCCGACCTCTTCCGCTTCGGCCTGCAGATTCCTATGGCGGCGGACTACGAGCAGATCAGCTACTACGGCCGCGGCCCGATCGAGAACTACTCCGACCGTCAGGGCTATGCCGGGCTGGGCGTCTGGAACCAGACCGTGAGCGAGCAGTACTATCCCTATGTCCGTCCGCAGGAGACCGGCACCAAGACCGACATCCGCTGGTGGAATCTGACCGACGCCGAGGGCCACGGCATACGCCTCACTTCAGGCGAGCCGTTCTCGGCTTCCGCCCTGCACTACACCATAGAGAGTCTGGACAGCGGACTCGAAAAGCAGCAGATGCACGGGGCTGAAATCCCTCAGGCTCCGCTGACCAACCTGCTGGTGGACAAGGTGCAGATGGGACTTGGATGCGTAGACAGCTGGATGAGCACTCCGAGACCGGAGTATATGCTTCCCAGCGGCAAGTACGAGTTTACCGTGAAGATAGAGAGATTATAAAAGATTTTTTCTATCTTTGCGCTCCCAAGCCACATTAGCTCAGTTGGTAGAGCATCGCATTCGTAACGCGAAGGTCAACAGTTCAAGCCTGTTATGTGGCTCGAAAAATGGCCGCCCTCGACTCGATGGGCGGTCTTTTTTCTTTAGACGGGGGATGACACATCCCCCGACACCCCCTGCGGCCTTTCCGCCTTTCCGTATTTGCTGGCGCAAATACCCGGCCCGGCCGGTCGGCTGATGCCGACAACGTCGCTACGCTCCTCTATTCTACCTTCTATGGCGTGGAAGATAATTAATTGATATTCAACTACTTATCAAAATTAGGTCTCCCGTTTTAAGCACACCTCTTTTTAGCAAAGTGCTGTGTTTAAACAAGTTAGCCCCCACGGCGCGAGGTAGGGCAGCCAAGACTATTGTGCCCAGCTTGTGGACTTTCGGGGAAAAGATGCTATATTTACATATCGTTATGCGTACTCTCGAACTCACTTGCCCGCTGGACCGGCCGCTAAGCCGGGAGGCCGTTCAGGCCCGCGTTGCCCGTCAGCTTGGGCGTCGCGACCTTACGGCTGTGGTGGTCAAGCGCAGCATCGACGCACGTGGGGAACCTGTCTACCGCTATAGGGTAGAGGTCTATGGCCCAGAAGAGCAATTTGAGGAGGCTCCGCTGGCGCCGTACCGCGACGTTCGCGACGCCGCTCCTGTGATCGTCGTCGGCGCCGGCCCCGCCGGGATGTTCGCCGCGCTGCGTCTGCTCACCCTCGGCCGCAAGCCGATCGTGCTCGAAAGGGGCAAGGACGTGCACGCGCGCAAAATCGATATGGCGCGGCTCTCCCGCGAAGGCGTCGTGGATCCCGACTCCAACTACTGCTTCGGCGAAGGCGGGGCCGGCGCATTTTCCGACGGAAAGCTTTACACGCGCTCCACGAAGAGGGGCGACAATATGGAGGTCCTGCGCAGACTGGTCCAGTTCGGCGCATCTCCTAACATTCTGATCGATGCGCATCCGCATATAGGTTCGGACAAACTGCCAGTTGTGGTCGAGAACATACGAAAGTGCGTTACGGACCACGGCGGAGAGTATCATTTCGGACAGAGGGTGGTATCAATTTCGAAAGGCGCAGACGGACGTTTTACCGTCGGTACTGCGACAGGTCAGAAGTTTGAGGCGGCGGCGGTCATTCTCGCCACCGGCCATTCCGCGCGCGACGTCTACGAAATGCTCTCCGCGGACGGAGGGGCGCTGGAGGCCAAGGGCTTCGCCCTGGGCGTGCGCGCCGAGCATCCGCAGAGCCTTATCAACTCCGCGCAGTTCCACGGCCGCTGGCATCCGGGTATGCCCGCCGCCGAATACAGTTTTGTCCAGCAGGTGGGCGGAAAGGGCGTTTTCTCCTTCTGTATGTGCCCCGGAGGCATCCTGGTGCCTTCTTCGACCGAACCCCAGACCGTCGTTCTCAACGGTATGTCCAACTCCGCGCGCAATTCCCGGTGGGCGAACGCCGGAGTAGTCGTTCAGATCGAACCTTCGGACATCCCGGGAGATTCGCCGTTCAAGTTGTACGATTTCCAGCAAAAGGTGGAACGCGATATGTACCGCGCCGTGCGTGAAACGCCGGGAGGTTCCGATATGAACCTGATGGCCGCTCCCGCCCAGCGTATGACCGATTTCTGCGAAGGGCGCCTCTCAGGGACCCTCCCCGAATCGTCCTATCATCCGGGAGTGGTGAGCGTCCGTCTGGACCAGGTCCTTCCTTCTCTGGTGGCCGACCGCCTCCGCAAAGCCTTCCCTCAGGTGCGCATCCGCGGATACTACTCCTCCGAGGCACTTCTCCTCGGCGTGGAGTCCCGCACCTCATCACCCATCCGCATCCCCCGCGACCCCGACAGCCTCTCCTACGTGTCAGTTCCCGGCCTTTTCCCTTGCGGCGAGGGCGCCGGCTACTCCGGAGGCATAGTCTCCTCCGCCATCGACGGCCTCCGCTGCGCCGAAAAGGCCGCCGCAGCTGCTTCTCTAACTTCTTAATCCTTCAGCCCCCCCGTTGCGCCGTGGGGGCTAACTTGCTTAAACACAGCACTTTACTTTAATTAGGTCTGCCATTTTTAGCGCACCTCTTTCGATTAACTGGCTGATAGTCAAACACTTATCTCCCACGGCATCGCTGGAGGATTGTGGCCGCAACGTGAAACGTCGGCATTATCTCCGCCGTTGCGGGGAGCAGGGGCGAATAAAACTAAAAATCTGCGATGCGGGAGACGGGGGCGACGTCCAGAGGGCAGCGCTCCCCTGCGATATAGTGGAAATATCCGGCGATGGCGATCATCGCGGCGTTGTCGGTCGTGAACTTGAATTCGGGGAGATAGACGTTCCAGCCGCGTCGCGTGCCCTCTTCCATAATGCGTGAACGAAGGCCGCTGTTGGCGGACACGCCGCCGCCTATCGTGATCTCCTTGATACCGGTCTGCTTCGCAGCTTTGATCAGTTTGTCGAGCAGGATGTCGATCAAGGTCTTCTGGAACGAGGCGCAGATGTCCTCCTTGTTCTTCTCCATAAACTCCGGATCCTTGGCCATTTCGTCGCGAACGAAATACAGCAGCGAGGTTTTCACTCCGCTGAAACTGTAATCCAGTCCGGGGATGTGCGGCTTGGCGAAGCTGAAACGCTTAGGATCGCCGAGTTTGGCCAGTTTGTCGATAATCGGGCCTCCGGGATATCCCAGCCCCATCATCTTGGAACATTTGTCGAAAGCCTCCCCCACAGCATCGTCGATGGTCTGCCCCAGAATCTCGAAATCAAGGGGCGAATTGACCTTGACTATCTGCGAATTGCCGCCCGACACGAGCAGGCACAGATAAGGGAACGACGGCTCGCGTACGGGCACTCCCGGCTGGCGTACGAAACCCGCGAGAATATGGCCCTGGAGGTGATTGACCATCACCAGCGGCTTTTCCAGCGCGATGCCGAGCGATTTGGCGAAGCAGGTCCCCACGAGCAGCGAACCCAGAAGGCCGGGGCCGCGGGTGAAGGCTATGGCGGAAATGTCCGAAGGCTTCACGTTCGCGCGGGAGAGGGCCTCGCTGACCACGGGCACTATGTTCAGCTCGTGCGCACGCGACGCCAGCTCCGGGACGACCCCGCCGAATGCGCGGTGTACGTCCTGGCTTGCGATCACGTTCGAAAGCAGCACCCTGTCCGCGATAACAGCGGCCGAAGTGTCGTCGCACGAAGACTCGATTCCGAGGATAATATCTGCCATAGCGGGGTCAAAGTTAGCAATATTCATCGAATATTACTAAATTTGGAGGATATGGCGAAAAATCGGGGCATAAAGATCATAGCTCGCATAATTGAAGCGATAGCCGTGATCCTGGTTGCGGGGCTTCTGGTCCTGCACCTCCCTCCTGTGCAGAGCAGGATAGCCCTTAAAGCCGCAGACGCCCTGAACGAATCTATGGGAGGCAAGCTGTCCTTCGAAGGAATCAGGTTCGTGCCATTCAGGACCCTCGTGCTGGAAAATGTCGGCGTGATAGAAGAAAACCAGCCTGATGCCGACACCCTCCTCTTTGCCAAACGCATCAGCGCCACCTTCTCCCTCAAGGGCCTGCTCAAAGTGAAGAAAGACGGCCAGGGAGGAGTGTGGCTGGACCGCCTTCGCACGGAAGGCCTGACGTTCGTCTATGTGCTTTTCGATGAGGACGAAGATGGTTACACCTGCAATATGACCCGCGCCCTCGGCATTCCGGAAGACCGCGAAAGATACCCGGAGGCATTTCCGGACTTCTTCACGATAGGCAGAGTCGAGCTCAAGGATTCCAGGGTAAAAATGCTCCTTAAAAACAGCGACCTGGATTACTCCTACACCGGGGTGGGCATCAACTGGAGCGACGTGGACCTTACGATTCCCCGGGCCAGGCTGAGCGATATGAAATACATCGGCGGCCGCTTCTCTATGGACATAGACGAAATAAGCGCCACCGACAACTGCGGGTACACCCTGAACGCCCGGGGCCGGATGTCCACCGGCTACAACGAAGGCGCGCAGAAGCTGGGCCTGACGGAAGTGACGGACGCCCGCATCTGGGACAAATGGTCCGACCTGGACATCCCATACTACGCGATGCGCTACAGCCGCATCCTGGACTTCCAGGACTACATAAACTGCGTGGATATGTCGCTCGAACTGCGCCGCAGCACGCTCGCGATGAAAACCATAGCCGCCTACGCCAACCATTTCGGCGACTGCCCGGTGGTCTTCGACATACGCAGGGGCAAGAGCGAGGGCCCGGTCAACGACCTGCACGTCCGCGACCTCGAGCTCACCGACCGCTATAGCGGCACCTCGGCCGACCTTGACTTCATTATGACCAACCTCATCCTCACTGATATGGAGCCGGAGGTCGCTGCCGAAGTGCGCTACCTGGACTTCACATCCCGCTCGCTGACCAACCTTATAAGCGCCTTCGCGCCCGATGCCGGAATCGACATATCCGGCTTCGCCAAGGACGTGCGGGCGAGGTACTCCGGCAGCGCGAGCGGCTGGATAACGCACCTGCGCACGGACGGCTCCCTGATGACTAACTACGGCAACCTCCTCGTGAACGCCAGTACGCACAGGATCGACACCATCCCGGACAACCGCAACGCCTTCAGCTTCGACGGCAAGCTCGCGCTCGAAGATACCGACCTCGGGCAGTTTATGAATATGGACGCCCTCGGCCGCACTTCGATGACCATCACCGCCGCGGGAGATTTCAACCACGAAGTGACGCGCGCCAGGGTGGACACCTTCAAGATAGACAACATCCGCTACCGCGATTACACCTATAAAGGCATAAGGGGCAGGGGCACCTTCGACGACGGCAAGTTCGACGCGAACATAATCAGCACCGACCCCTACGCCAACATCATCTTCATAGGAAGCGTGTCCACCAAAAAGAGTTCACGCGGCTTCTACTCCGCCCAGGGAACGCTCAACCTGATGAACCTTGACCTCGAAAAGACCGGGCTGGACAAGCGCGGCGGAGGCTCCACGGTCAGGGGAATAGTCACGGGGAACGCGGTTCTGGACACCCTCGGAAACATCTTCGGAAGGGTCACCGGCCAGAACTTCCGTTATCTCACGGACGAAGCGGCCAACGACATAGGCACCTTCACGCTAACCTTCAACGATATGTCCGAAAGGGGCTCATCCGGAACCGGCAACCATATTATGTTGCTCTGGAGCCAGCAGTTCGGAACGGCCTCCTACAGTTCGAGCATTCCCGTGACCGAGTTCCCGAACTTCCTTCGCGAAGCGGTGCTTAACAAGTATCTCCCTTCGCTCACTGGCGAAGAGTACAAAGGCGGGAACGAAGGGCAGAACTTCACGATAGACGTAAAACTCGAGGACACGAGGGCGCTGCTCTCCCCTCTCAAGAAGGATATCTACATCAATTCCGGCTCGAGGATGAAGTTCTCTATGAGCAAGGCCGGCAACCTGGACGCATCGATAGAATCCGACAATGTCCGCATAGGCGACGTGCGCATCAAGGGCATAGAAATCAAGGGCAGCGAGAGCGCCAGGGCCTTCAGGCTCAGGACGGTCAATCCCGTCACGGTGAATCTCCCGGACATCCAGGTTTCGGACGTAGAGATCTCTTCCAGCCTGATGAGGGACAGCCTCACCCTCGACGCGTCCGCACTCAGCTCGCGAATCGAGTCGGCAAAGCTCTCGCTGGGCGCCGGCTTCTACCGCGACTCCGCCGATTCGCTCGCCATCCGCGGACGCGTCGGCGATTCGAAGCTCGTGTTCGACGGCAAGACCTGGACCTTCCGCAGAGGAAGCGTGGATTATCACACCACAGGCCTTCTGAACGTGGACGATATGGGTCTTTACCTCGGAGACCAGACCCTCACGATAAACGGAGCTATGTCCAGCAGGGAGCCCGCAGAGATGAAGCTCACGCTCAAGGGCTTCGACCTCTCAATCATAGACAGTTTCCTCAGCTCCGACGCCCTCGTGAAGATAGGCGGCCTGCTGAGCGGAGAAGCCCTCTACAGAACCCCCATCGAGAGCAATGCCGGCCTGGATGTGGCGCTGGTCTGCCCCGATATCAAGCTCAACGGCGCTTCGACAGGCCGTATGACGCTCGATGCAAGTATGGACGACGAATACGACAACCGCATCAGTTTCAAGGCTTCGCACTTCTCTCCTTCGGGAGTTGAAGACCTCCGCATCAGGCGCGACGAATCTCACCTGGACCTCAACTCGAAGAATCTCAAGGCCGTGATGCTGCTGGACAAGCTGGATCCAGCCCTGTTCCAGCCCATCGTGGCAGATGTGATCAGCTTCGGCAAAGGCTTCATCGACGGCAAAGTGAGAGTGGATTACAACCTCGGCACGGACAAGATAGACCTGAACAGGACCCACCTCACGATCGAGGATGAGCTTACCGTGATTCCGACCGGCGTCCGCTATACCCTCAATGGCACCGTGGACGGCGACAAAGAAGGTTTGCTCATCAAGGAGCTTAATCTGCTGGACTCCGTCGGCGGCAACGCTTCGGTGGTCGGACGCTTCAGCGAGCTTAACGCGACTCTCAGCCAGCTGCAGCTGATCAGCGAAAAGGGCAAGGCGGATATGTTCAACGGTCGCCTCTACGCCAGCGGCGACGTGGGCCTCACGATGGAAGAAGGCAAGGTAATGCGTCTCGGCGCCAGGCTCACAACCGCCCGCCAGGGCAATCTGACCATCTCGCTCGGAGGTATGGCGAAGCAGGAATCCGCCACCCTCACCTTCCTTCCGCCGCCCACCGACGAAGAGGAAGAGGAGGAAACCCTGAAAAAGTCCAAGGATGTGGTCAAAGCGGTGGAGCAGGAGCTCGAAGCGGAAGGTATGAGGCTGCTGGCAGACGTGAGCATAACAGCCACTCCCCAGGTCAAACTCAGCGCCGAGATCGACGCGGGCGGCGACAATGTCGTGACCGTGGGCGGCAACGGCACGGTGAAGGTAGGCTACGATTCGCGCACTGAAGAGCTGACGCTCGGTGGAGACTACGTCATAAGCGAGGGCCGTTTCAAGCTCTCCGCGGCCGGCATATTCAGCAAGGACTTCGACATCGCGGACGGCAGTTCGGTCCGCTTCGCCGGCGACCTTATGGACACGGAGCTGGACATCACCGCCACCAACACGGTGAAGGCTTCGGTGGGCACGCTCATATCGGATACCACCTCCGTTTCCACCAGGCGCGACGTGATCTGCGGCATCTCCGTGAGCGACCGTCTGCGCAATCCCAAGCTCCAGTTCAGCGTGGACGTGCCCGACCTCGACCCGACCACCGAAGCGCTCGTGCGCAGCGAACTGAACACTGAAGACAAGGTGCAGAAGCAGTTCCTGGCCCTCGTCGCGACCGGCTCCTTCCTGCCGGGCGACCAGAGCGGCATCAACAACCAGTTCGGCTCCGGCATCATCCTGAGCAACCTCAGCGCGATCGCGTCAGGCCAGATAAGTTCCCTGCTGCAACGCGCCGGAATCCCTGTGGACCTGGGCGTGAACTACACGCAGAACGAAGCCGGCAACGACATAGTGGACCTCAACGTCTCCACCCAGTTCTTCGACAACAGGGTCATCGTGAACGGTTCGGTGGGCAACAGGCAGTACAGCACCACCAGCGACGACAACGTGGTGGGCGACGTGGACGTGGAAATAAAGATGGACAAGTCCGGCAGGCTTCGCGCGAAACTCTTCTCGCACTCTGCGGACGACTACACCAATTACCTCGACAATTCCCAGCGAAGCGGTGCCGGTATCTCCTATCAGAGGGAGTTCGACAATCTCTGGGATTTCATAAAGGGTATATTCAGCAGGAAACAACCCGAGCTCGAGACTCCTCCCGGGCAGCAGACACTCACGATAGAATGACGGACTACGGCAAACTCTACCTCATCCCCTCCCCCCTTGGCGACAACGATCCCGCGGAGGTAATTCCCGGCCCCACGCTGGAGCTCCTTCAGAGCATAAAGACCTACGTGGTGGAGGACGCGCGCACGGTGCGCCGTTACCTTTCGCGCGCCGGGCTTAAGGGCCATATCGACGAGCTGCGGATGGTGGAGCTCAGCGAGCACACCACCGGGCAGGAGGTGGAGGCGATGGTGCAGCTCTTCGAGGGCGGCGCGAGCGTCGGGCTGATAAGCGAAGCGGGGCTTCCGGCCGTAGCCGACCCCGGCGCCGCCCTGGTCGCCCTCTGCCACCGCCGTGGAATCGAGGTAGTGCCGCAGGTGGGCCCCTCGTCGTTGATGATGGCCCTGATGGGCAGCGGCCTGGACGGTCAGTCGTTCGCCTTCCGTGGGTATCTCCCTGCGAAGACCGACGCCCGCCGCGCCGCAATCAAGGATGCCGAGCGCCTCTCCGGCCAGCTGCGTCAGACCCAGATTTTCATCGAAACGCCCTACCGCAACGACTCGCTGCTGGCGGATCTGCTCGCGGGCCTCGCGGACAGCACTATGCTCTGCCTCGCGGCGGACATCACCCTCCCTACCCAGTTCATACGCACATATAGCGTCGGGCGCTGGAAGAAGGAGCATTTCACAATAGGTAAAAGACCCTGCGTATTCCTGATACTCAAATGAAAGGCACGATAGAACTCAAAGGATTGGAATTCCACGCCTACCACGGCTGCTTCGATTTCGAGCGTGAGGAAGGCACGGACTACCTGGTGGATTTCGAGGCCGAGCTCGACATCAGCAAGGCCGCGGAAAGCGACAGGCTTGAGGACACCCTGGACTATGGCCGGGTGTGCGATATAATCGCCGAGCAGATGGACACGCCCTCCAATTTGCTGGAACACGTCGCCGGGCGCATAATCGCCGCCGTCCGGAAGGAATATCCGGAAGTGGGCCGCATACGCCTCAGGATATCCAAAATGTACCCGCCCGTCGAAGGGCTGGAGTCTGCAACTCTGACGGTAGAAGACTGATGAAGATAGCGTTCACCACCCTCGGCTGCAAGCTCAACTACGCGGAGACCAGCACCTACGAAAGGGGCTTCCGCGCGGCGGGGCTGGAAGTCGTTTCGTGGCGCTCCCAGGCCGATCTGTACCTGGTAAACACCTGCTCAGTCACCGCCACTGCGGACCAGAAATCGCGCAGCCTCATCCGTAAGCTGCATCGCGTGAATCCTTCGGCGAAGATAGTCGTGACCGGCTGCTCTGCCGAGCTGCGCCGCACGGAGATCTCCGGCATAGAAGGTGTTTGGAAGGTATTCGGCTGCAAGGAAAAAACTCGTGTGGTCCCCGAGTGCCTGAAGGGGCTCGGCCTTGCCTGCGAGGATGTGCCGGAAGATGCCGTGTTCGGCGCGTACAGCACCGGCGAGCGCACCAGGAGTTTCCTTAAAGTCCAGGACGGTTGCGACAATTACTGCAAGTACTGCACAGTCCCCTACGCCCGGGGCGGCAGCAGGAACCTGCCGGTCTGCGAGTGCGTGCGGATGGCGGCCGAAATCGCCGCCCAGGGCGTGAAGGAGATAGTGCTGACCGGCGTGAACACCGGCGATTTCGGCCGCAGCACCGGGGAGAGTTTTCTCAGCCTTCTTCAGGCGCTGAACGCTGTGGAGGGCATAGAACGATATCGCATTTCGAGCATAGAGCCCAATCTTTTGAGTCCGGAGATTATCGACTGGATAGCCTCAGGCACCAAGTTCCAGCCGCATTTCCATATCCCGCTGCAGACAGGTTCGGACACGCTGCTTTCCGCTATGGGACGTCACTACGACACCGCCTTTTTCGCGGAGAAACTGGCATATATACGCAAAGTGATGGGTGGCGGAGTTTTCTTCGGAATCGACGTTATGGTCGGCCTGCCCGGAGAGACTCCCGAGCTCTTCGAAGAAACGGTGGCTTTCCTCGGGCGCATCCGCCCCGCCTTCATCCACGTATTCCCCTACTCCCGCAGGCCGGGCACTCCCGCGGCCTCGATGCAAGGGCAGGTGGACGAAGAGGAGAAAAAGCGCAGGGTCGCAGTGCTCGAAGAATTGTGTGCGCAGCTACACGAAGAGTTCGTCGCTTCACAAAAAGGCACACGCGTGCAGGTTCTGTTCGAGTCCAAGGAAAAAGACGGCACAATGGGCGGATATTCAGGCAATTACATCAGGGTCACAAGGCCCTTTGACCCGGCTCTTTCGGGCCGTATAGTGGAGGTAGAGTTATGAAAGCGAAGCTGACTTTTCTTGGAACCGGCACCTCGCAGGGTGTGCCCATCATCGCCTGCGACTGCCCCGTCTGCACCTCACCCGACCCGCGCGACAAGCGTCTGCGCGCATCGGTGCTGGTCGAATACGGCGGGCTCACGATAGTGGTGGACTGCGGACCGGATTTCCGCCTTCAGATGCTCCGCCTGGGAGTGCATCACATCGATGCCGTGCTGCTCACGCACAACCATAAAGACCACACCGGAGGCCTGGACGAACTGCGGTCGTTCAACCTGATGGAGCGCAAGCCCGTGAACATCTACTGCGAGCCGTATGTGGAGCACTCGATGCGTCAGGAGTACAGCTACGCCTTCGCGCAGCCCCGCTACCCCGGGTCGCCGGAATGGAATGTGCATAATATCGACGGCGCCCACCCATTCAAGGTCCACTCAAACGCGTCCGAACCCACTCTCGTCTGGGTTTCAGGGACAGGATACCACTATGAACGACCGGGAGTCGAAGGCCCGGTTCCCGAAGTCGAAATAATCCCCATCCAAGGCTGGCACCACAAACAGAAAACGCAATCGGTGCTGGGCTACCGCTTCGGCGACATCGCCTACCTCACGGATATGAACCTGATTGAAGACGCCGAATTCGAAAAACTCTGCGGCCTGAAAGCCGTCACCATCAACTGCGTCAAGCGCACCCCGCACTTCTCTCACTTCTCGCTCGACGAAGCCCTCGCCTTCTTCGAGAGAGTCGGCGCGGAGCAATCCTACATCACCCACATTTCCCATATGCTCCCCGCCCACGCCGCCTTCGACGCCGAACTCCCTGCAAATGTTCACCCGGCGTATGATGGGCTGGTGATAGAGTAAGCCGGGTGCCGTTGGGGTTCGAGGGGCTCGTCTCGCAAGTCTTTGACTTGCTCGCTCGTACCCTTCCATCCTATCCTACGTCATCGCTTCGCGATAACTTGTCTAGGACGGACCCTTACCCTCTTCCCATGGACCGGGGTGGCCATGCCCTCGAACCCCCAACGGCACCCGGCTGACAAATTTGATATGCGGAATGTAAGCGTCTAATAATCAATCATTTACACAATTCGACGCACCGTCAAATGGGGATATCAATTTCGATAATTCCTTGATTATCAACAACTTACATCACACGCCCTTAGACAAGGACTAATGATCTAGTAGTTCTCTTGCGATTTCGGGGGCTAATGGACTAAGTCCAGAAGAAGGGTCGGTGAGATAGTTTTTAAGGTCAGTTTCGGTCCAATTGGGATTATCGGAGAACCATTTTTTAAGGATTTTGCGATCCTGTGAGCGACGGGCGCGGCAGACGTCGCAGGTGCCGCAGGGCGCCGGGTCAGTCTGCCCGAAGTAGCGCAGGAGGTACGAGGCGCGGCACTCGCCGGTCTCGCTGACGTAGTCGAGAACGGCCTGCCCGCGCTCGTGGAAAGCGCTGCGGAGCATTTCGTACTTCTCCTTCTGAAGATCCAGGTTTCCGGGCATCAGGCGGTTGTGCCGCAGCATTATGATGGTGCTGTTGTCGCACGGCACATAGCGGATAATGTGCGCCAGCGAGAGTTCATAGAGCATCTTGCGCAGCGAGGGCACGGTAATTCCTAGCTTTCCGCAGACAAATTCTTCGTCGATGGGCACCGGATATGAGAAGATGCCGGTGTACAGCCGCATAAGCGTCTCCAGCAGATTCACGAGCGCGGCGTCGCCAAGGTCGATGTCGTAGAGCCTCGAGCGGTCGGGAACTATCTTCACGCGGGTGGGGATATCCACGTCTTCGCTGTAGACAATATGCCCCGATGTTTCTAGGTAATGCAGGGCGTAATGAACGCTCGAGCTGCTGAGGCTGAAGCGCTTGCAGAACTCTTCTATGCTGAATTTCAGCTCGCGGCCGACTCCCGCTTCGTAGGGGATGCCGTAGAAGACGTGCAGTTTCTGGTAGACGTCTTCGATATAGCTCAGCGCGGGGAAACTCACGCTCTCCAGCTGGCGCAGGCGGTCGGCGTCCTTCGCGTTCCAGAGCAGCACGGCATAGGAGCGCTTGCCGTCCCTTCCGGCACGCCCGGCTTCCTGGAAATACGCTTCCGGCGAGTCGGGGAGGTCGCAGTGGATCACGAAACGGACATCCGGTTTGTCTATGCCCATTCCGAAGGCGTTCGTGCACACCATCACGCGCGTGCGGCCGGTCTTCCAGGCTTCCTGGCGGGTGCTGCGCGAGGCGGCGGACAGTCCGGCGTGGTAATAATCCACGCTCACCCCGAGGGCGCGCAGCTGCGAGGCCAGTTCTTCGCACCCGCGGCGGCTGCGGCGGTAAACGATGCCCGTGCCGGCGACGGAGCTGCATATGCCCGCGATCTGGCCCAGCTTGTCCTCGCACTCCCGCACGATGTACGAGAGGTTCGGGCGTTCGAAGCCCGACTTCAGCAGGAGCGGCTCGCGGAAGCGGAGCTTGTCCATAATGTCCGCGCACACCGGGGGCGTGGCCGTGGCCGTAAGGGCTATGACGGGGGCGTCGACCAGCTCACGCAGGGCGCCGATCTGGAGGTAGTCCGGCCGGAAATCGTAGCCCCACTGCGAGATGCAGTGCGCTTCGTCCACCACTATCAGCGAAACGGGCAGCACGTCCAGGTACGAGCGGAAAAGGGCCGTGCCGAGACGCTCTGGAGAGACGTAGAGGAACTTCACCTCGCCGTAGGCGGCATTGTTCAGCGCGAGGTCCACTTCCCTGCGCTCCATCCCCGCGTGGATCGCGAGGGCCTTGATGCCGCGGGCGGCGAGGTTCTGCACCTGGTCCTTCATCAGCGCCACGAGCGGAGTGACCACCAGGGCGAGGCCCTCACGCATCAGCGCGGGGACCTGGAAGCACACGGACTTCCCTCCTCCGGTGGGCAGCACGGCGAGCACGTCCTTGCCCGCGAGAGCCGAATCGATTATCTGCTCCTGCATCGGACGGAACTTTTCGTAGCCCCAGAACTGCTTTAAAACCTCAAGCGCGGTCATCTTTGCAAAAATACCAAATTGTTGTGATTTGTCTATTAGCAAATTTATGCTAAATTTGTTCCGGATTTCAGGCTTAGGCAAAATCTTTAATTTTCACATACAAATTATGGCAAATATCGATCTCAGCAAGTACGGTATCAAAGGAGTTAAGGAAATCCTCTACAACCCCACCTACGAAGTCCTTTACAACGAAGAGACCAAACCCGGCCTCGAAGGATTTGACAAAGGACAGGTTACCGAACTCGGCGCTATCAACGTTATGACCGGAATCTACACCGGCCGTTCTCCCAAAGACAAGTACATCGTCTACGACAAGACCACCAAAGAAGGCGCTCCCGGCGAAATCTGGTGGACTACGGAAGGTTATCCGAACGATAACCACAAGATGTCCGAGAAGACCTGGAAGGCCGTCAAGAAGCTCGCCCTCGGCCAGCTAAGCCGCAAGAGGCTCTTCGTGGTGGACGGTTTCTGCGGAACACACGCAGACACCCG